>JAYVWH010000721.1:0-3137 GCA_043786265.1 Kofleriaceae bacterium
TCGAGCTCGCCGTCGAGCTCGACGACCGTACCGCGTACTTACCAAAGAAGACCCTCGTAGGTCGCTGGTGGCCCGATCGCTTCGAAGGCTACATCGGCAAGATCACCCGTCCATCTGGCGGCCGCACCCGGGTTGTTGAAGTCCCCAAAGCCCTCGCTGTCCCCACCACCGAAGTGTTCGTCTACAACGTCGGTGGTGAGCTCAAGCGCGTCGGCACCGCGGGCTCCGCTCCGCTGCAGTACGTGCCGTGGAAGTCGGGCGTCTACTGGATACTCGGGTGCACGCCCGCCGAGTGCTGGGTGATCGCGGCGACGCGCCAGGGCGGCTAGCGAATGCTTCAGGTGTAGTCATCCTCGCGCTGATGGCGAGCTGCGAGAATCGTTACAATCCGCGGTGGTTCGATCTCGAACAGCACGACGTAACCGCTCTTGCCGAAGGGCACGACAAGCTCTCGAAGATCTGGTGACTTCGGGTCGGCTCTCCGGCACGAGTAGGGAGAGAATCGCAGCACACGGATCGCTTCGCGGATGGCAGCGAGCGCCGTCACGGCAACCACCGGATCCTTGTCGATCAGAAAATCGTACAGGCGCGTCAGATCCGCTTCAGCCTCGAGGGTGAACCGGACCTTGTAGCGCCGCACGGCTAGCGCGCCTTGCGCCCGCGTTCGAGACGCGCGGCCAGCTTCGCCACGACCGCGTCGGCGCTCACGTAACGCCCCGTGCGTCGTGCTTTCGCAGCACTCGCGAGTCCCCGGGCAATGAAGGCCTGCTGAGCACGCCGCCGGGCAATGCTCGTCTGAAGCGCGTCGAGCATGAAGCTCGATAAGGTCTCTCCGTCCTCCAACACGGCTTCCGCTTGGTGGCGGAGCTTCGCCGAAACCCTGAGCGGGGGAATCGTCGTCGTCTTCATTCGCTGGAGTGTATCGCAAATGCGATACACGGACCAGATGACGATCGTTTGTCGTGCAAGGACGGATACCAGGAGGCCTGGCGACGCCGAGAACTAACCGTCGAGCTTCGTGTCCGGACTTGCACGCGACCAGCTATGCCGAGAATTGATCGACGAGCTTGGTGCCGAGACCCGCAGGCGGATCGGGCTCGGGTAGGCCGCCGTAGATCGCGCTGATGTCGCGCATCGGGACGTCTTCGTTGCCGGCACCGGTACCGTAGCGACCGTAGGGAATCACGTCGCTTGGCTTGCGCAGCGAGACTTCGCCGCCGACCGGACCAACGGGACGGATGAAGCCCTTGTGTAGCGCCGTACCGACGCGTGCTGGACAGCGACAGGGGTTGTGCGGGTTGATGTGCTCGCAGCGCGGCGCGAGGTAGTCACCGATCTTCTTGCGCGCACGTGACAGGCGAACCTTGTAGGCGGACTCCGTGATGCCAAGCGATTTGGCCGCGAGATCATCGGCGATCTTCAGCACGTGGCAGACGACGAACGCCGTGCGCTCACCCGGTGGCAAACAGTTGACGACCGCGGTCATGCACCCTTGCTTGAGCTCCCAGAGGAGCAGGTCGCGCTGCGGGTCAGACAGCGAGCGCACGACGTCGGTACGAGTCGCCTCGCTGCGCAGGGTCTCGTCGAGGATGTCGAAGTTGACCTCGGGCTGGCGCGGCAGTCGCTCCTCGACCAGCTTGTTTGCGAGCGTGAGCAGCCAAACCTCGACCTCACCATCGGCCGCGGGCCGGGACGCGTGGTTCTCGACCGCGACCGCGAACAGGTCGGCGAGATAACGCTCGGCACGATCACGATCCAGGGTGAGCCTGAACATGAAGTTGTAGAGGCGACGCCAGTGAGGCTCGACGAGCCCAGTCACTTGATCCCGCTCGAGCTTGGCCACCATCTACCCACCCACATGGTACACCACGGACGTGCATGCGACGCGCGTCCTCGCGTTGAGCTTGGTGGCGGCCTGCTATTCGGCGCCGCAGCCCGATTGCGGGTTCGTGTGCGGCCCCAGGGGTGATTGCCCAGCGGACTATCAGTGCGGTGCTGATAACCGGTGTCACCGCAACGGTGCCCCGGCCTCGCTCGTGTGCGCGGTCGATGCGCCACCGGCTCGCGATGCGCAAGAGCTCGACTCGCCGATCTACGACGCAGCCGGACCCGACGCGGATGTGACATCACCGACGGTCATGTCGACCACACCATCGAACACAGCAACCGGGGTATCTCGCAGCACGACGATCACGGTGGTGTTCGACGAGGCGGTCACGAACATCGACACCACCAGCTTCGCGGTCGCGATCGGCGCGAATCCCGTTGCCGGTACGATCGTCGCGCAGACCGCAGAGACCTACGTGTTCACGCCGAACAGCCAGCTCATGCCGAGCTCGACCGTGACGACGTCGCTGTCTGCAGCGATCACCGACCTCGCGGGCAACCCGCTGACGGCGGTGTCGTTCACGTTCGACACGAACTGAGCTAGAGCCCCTCTGAAACGAGACGGGCTATACGGCACCGAACTACGAGATCTGGAGCTTCGGTTTGCTCGGCCCCTGGGGGCCCGGCTTGTCGGGGGACGCAGTGTGAGAGGTCGTGTGTCCCGACTCGACGAGCCCGACGCGACCCGTAGATTCACCCTGCGGATCTTCGTACTGCGACAGCTCGCGACTGACCTCGGCGACCAGATCGGCTTTCTCGCGATACGGCATGAACGCACTCTTGAAGCCCGAGATGATGATCTCCTTGATCGTCTGCAGCGACCACCCGTAGTGCTTGTGGCACAGGTGGAGCTCCTTGGTGACGGTCGTGTCGCTCATCAAGCGGTTGTCGGTATTGATCGTGACGCGCAGGCCGTAGTCGACGAAGAAGTCGACCGGGTGCGTATCCCAGCTCGACGCCGCGCGCGTCTGCACGTTCGACGACGGGCACACCTCGATCGGGATGCGGTGGTCGTTGACGTAGTTCAGCAAATCGCCGTTCTCGACCAGGCGCGTGCCGTGACCGATCCGGTGCGCACCACATTTGTGCAAGGCCTGGTGTACGGAGTCCGGCCCGAACGACTCACCCGCGTGCGCCGTGCAGTTGATGTTGTTGTCGACGACGAGCTGGAACGCCTGCCGGTGCGCCTTCGCCGGGTTGTTGATCTCGCTGCCCGCGAGATCGAAGCCAACGACGCCGCGGTTCTTGAA
>JAYVWH010000722.1:0-5251 GCA_043786265.1 Kofleriaceae bacterium
ATCGCATCGAGATGTTGCAGCACGAACATGTCCATTGCCTTGCCGCCGCTATCACTCCACGCGCCGGCGACCTCGGACAGCGACCTTGCCATCGCATCACCGTCGGCAGCGATCGGCGCCGCCTCGCCCGCGGCGAATAGCTCGCGGACCTGTGCGTCGACCTCGGCCGGAATCGTGACCTCCGCCTCGAGGCGCAGCTGCTCGAGCTGACCACGGACTTTCTGCAGCTCGAGCTCGGCTTCCGCGCGTGCCTGCTGGCCAGCGGCCTCGGCACGGACTTCCTCGCCGCGGGCCTCGGCCTCGACCTCTGCCTTGATCTGGCGCAGCTCGTTCTGCTTGCGCTGAACGGCCGCTTTCGCGTTCGTCATCGCGACCTCGCCGCGCGCGCGTGCGCCGGCTTCCGCCTGCTCCGCGAGCCGGGATGCATCGGATTCGGAGACCTCGGCACCGCGCAGGATCTCGGCGATCCGGCCACGTCCGATGCTCTCGAGATAGTTCCGGTCGTCTGCGATGTGCTGGATCTTCAGGACGTCGAGCTCGAGACCGAGCTTCTGCAGATCCTTCTGCGCGCTGTCTTCGAGCTGGCGGGTGAACTTCAGGCGGTCCTGGTTCAGCTCCTCGGGCGTCATCGTCGCGAGCACCTCGCGCAGGTGACCCTCGAGCATTTCTTTGACGACCTTCGCGATCTCTTGCCGGCCGCGGCTCAGGAAGCGCTCGATCGCATTCTCGACGTACTTCGGATCCGTGGAGATCTTGATGTTTGCGATCGCGTGCACGTTGAGCGGGATACCGCCATCCGAGTACGCGCCGGTCACCTGGATCGGGACGCTGATCAGCGACACGTCCATGCGGTCCACGGTCTCGACGACCGGGATGCGCACGCCGCGACCGGAGACGACCCGATAACCGACCATCCGTCCGTCGGCTTTGCGGTGCTTGCGCCCGCTGAAGATCAGGATCTCGTTCGGACGACAGATCCGCAGCAGATAGCGATAGATGATGCTCAGAACCAGCAGAACTGCGAGACCTGCTGCGACACCCCCGACGACCTCGGGCGGCAAATGAAATTTCATGACGTATCCCCCAGACGGGGACGCTACACGTCGTGCTTGCTCACGAGCAACGAGCCACGCTCACCTTCGGCAACGATGAGGACGATCGACCCGGTCGGTAAATCGCTGCCCTCGTCGACGAGGTGGGCGACAAAATCCTCGACGCGGCCTTTGATGTCGACACGAACCTTGCCCGGTTTGCCGGTGCCGACCGGAAGCGTCAGCGCCCCGGTCTGGCCGATCAGCGTCGCGCCTACGATCTCGCTCGACACGCTTCCCTTGGTCATCGCGCGCACGATCGTCACGGCGAGCACGCCGGCGATCCAGCCGATCACGGCGGCCGCAATCGCCGTCGCGACGGTGCCCGTGCCCAGCTTCGTCAATGCGAGTCCAGCTCCGCCGCCGAACGTGAGCAGGAACACCCAGAACCGCAGCGAGCCAAACGGCGCCCACGCCAGACCAAAGTCCCCGTGCCCGCTCTCACCGTGGTCGGTGTCCTTGCCACCGAGCAAGAACGAGGCGACAAGCAGCGTGATCCCGAACGCGATTGCTCCGAGGTAGATGTGCTGCATGCCCGTCCTCCTGCCTATGGATCACATAGCATACTGACGGGATGCGGGCCGTGCTGGTCTTCGTCGTTGCGGCCTGTGCGGCGTCGGCGCCGCCCGTGCCGCACCCTGCGGCGGCCACGGCGATCCCGGCGCTCGCGCAGCTCGAAGCCAGTCGCGATCTCGATAATGCGGTGGTTGGCGCAGCGCACGCGCCGACGGTCGTGATCTTGCTCGCGTCGTGGTGCAGCCACTGCCGCGACGAGCTCGCTGCCTTCGATGCGATCCGCGCGCACCATCCCGACGTGCGCTGGCTCGGCCTTAACTACAGGGCGCACGAGGAGTACGACGGGCGCGGTAACTCGGCGGCGATCCGTGCGCTCGGCGATGGCCTTCAGTGGCACGCTAACGGCAAATCCGTCACTGCGACAGACCGACGCGGCGACGGGCGGTCAGACAGTGCTCGGAACCGAGCGTGAACTCGCGGCAGGTGCGCGGGCGATCGGTGTAGATCACGCAGCGGTACTCGGTCGTGCGCGTGCCGTCGAGCTGGCCACCCTCGAGCGCAGCGCAGCGATCACCGGCGCGGCGGATCTCGTACAGGTCGCCGCGCGGCACGATGTAGGCGGGCTGCGCTTTCACCGCCGGGTCGCGCGGCTGAACATCGACCGCGTGATAGGCCTCGCGACAACACGCGCCGCAGGTCTGGCAGTCGACATCGGAGACGGGCTCGAAGCGTTCGCAGCCGGCCCACGTCGGATCGACTCTCGCCTCGGCCTGGCGGCACTTGTGGCCACCGCGGTGGTCGTGGCGCCAGACGCATGCGCCACACGAGCCGCCAGTGCCGGCGGGCAATCCACTCGGGTGAACGGCGGGCGGCGCGCTGACGCCGTGCCACAGCACCGTGGGCTCGGTGGCGTAGCGCGCGGCCTCCTGCGCGATGTGTGACGTCGAGTCGAGCGCTTCCGTCAGCGCGGGTGCCCACGGAGGGTGGGCAACTCTACGCAGAGCTGCGATCGCCGCCTGCGTCGATCGGTCGGTGCGATCTGCGAGCACATCACCCGACAGCTGATCCCAGAACGCGCGGAAGTCCGTGGTCGGTGCGAACAGCGCGCGCAGGCCGTGGCGACCGGTCAGAACGAACTGCACGCGCAGGCACGCGTGCTCGCGCCAGTCGTGGTCCGGGCCCGTGTTGTCCATGCCCCAGTCCGGCGTCGTGAACGAGGCCTCGCCCTCGACGAGGGAGTGACACAATTCGTGGAAGATCATCTGTGCGAGGCTGTCGTCCGCGTCGAGCGTCTTGTCGTCGCCGATCGCGAGCGTTCCGCGGCCATCCGTCGCCGCATAGGCATCCGGCGTCCGGATCACGCGCAGGCCGATCTTGCGCGCAGCACCGACCCACACTTGCGTAAGTGGATCGATGTACCGATATGTGACCCCTCTTGCCACGGGTTGTTCTCGGGCTTCAGCTAGCACGAAAAGTTGCCGCAGAGCCCCGACATTTGGAATGTGGAGATATGAAGGGTGACATCGCGTTTGCTGGTTTCATGTTGACCGCCGAGGAGTGGCAGGCGCTCGACAGCGAGACCCGGCATCAGCTAGTCGCCGTCGCGACGCGGCGGTTCCCGACCGGCACCGAGCCGCCCTACGAGGGGTCGCGCAACGGCATTCCGATCGAGAAGACGTTCATCTCGGGCGGCACGATCATCGAAGAGAAGCCAGCGCTCGCGGAGGGCAGTGGCCCGCTCGAGTGCGACGACTACATCGACCTGACCGACGATTAGACGAGGTGGAAGTGCAAGTAGAGCGCGTAGCCGGCCGCGCCTGCGATCACCGCGAACGTCAGAACAACACCGAGCAAGCGCGCCGGATTCGGCGACTTCAGCGGTAATCCGATCGGGTGCAACACGCGGGCGAGCAGCAGCGTCCCGCCGATCACGTGCAGCCACATCGCCTTGCCGCCGCACAACTCGGCCACGAGCAGCAGCACGAGCGCGAGCGGCACGTACTCCGCGTTGTTGCCGTGCGCGCGGATGCCGAGCGCCAGCGGTGACTTCGGATCGTCCGAGCCGCCATGCGACGTCTTGTGCGTGTGACGCAGCGTCGTCACGCGATACGCGAGTGCAAGGTTGAGCAGTGCATTGAGCGCCGCGTACAGCGCGGTGACGACCGGTGGCATGGCGCGAGAGTACCCCCGAAACCGATCTTGCTATGCGGTCCGGAAACGGCCAGTCAGGCGGGGATGACCGTGGTACCCCGGCCGTGTGCTGACCGATGACGCGCGCTACGCCGCCCTGATCGCCCGCGATTCGCGGTTTGACGGCGTGTTCTTCGTCGGTGTGCAGACGACGGGCATCTACTGCCGCCCGATCTGTCCGGCCCGCATCCCGGCGCGGCCGCGCTGCGAGTTCTTCGCGAGCCCGGCGCTCGCCGAGCGAGCCGGCTACCGCGCGTGCTTTCGCTGCCGACCCGAGCTCGCGCCGGGCGGCGCACCGACCGAAGCGGTCGACATGCTCGTCGCGAGCGCTGCGCAGCGGATCGGGGAGGGCGCGCTCAACGAGTGCTCGCTCGACGAGCTCGCTGCCGAGCTGGGCGTCAGCTCGCGGCACCTGCGCCGGGCGACCGAGGCGAAGCTCGGCGTCTCGCCGGTCGAGCTCGCACAGAGCCGCCGCCTCGCGCTTGCGAAGCAGCTTGTCCAGGACACGTCCCTGCCACTGACACAGATCGCGTTCGCCGCGGGCTTTGGCAGCGTGCGGCGGTTCAACGCGGTGTTCTCTACGCGCATGGGGCGGTCGCCGTCGTCGCTGCGCCGCGCGACCGCCGAGCACGGTGCGGCAGCGGCCGACCTGGTCGCAAGGACGGGCTCTGCCGGTCCGCGCAGCGCCGCCGCAGGCGGCGCGGAGTCGATCATCCTGCGCCTCGACTACCGGCCACCGTATGACTGGGACCACGTCCTCGGCTTTCTGCGCGGTCGCGCGATTCCGGGCGTCGAGATCGTCGGCGCTGACGAGTACCGCAGGGTCGTGCATATCAACGGGACGGTCGGCACGATCCGCGTCCGCCACGTCAAGGCGGCGCTGCAGCTCGCGGTCGCACCGTCACTGTTGACGGTGCTGATGCCGGTCGTTGCACGCGTGCGCCGCATGTTCGATCTCGATGCGCAGCCGGCCGCGATCGGCGCCGTGTTTCGCC
The DNA here is from genome assembly GCA_043786265.1 of Kofleriaceae bacterium. Taxonomy (GTDB): domain Bacteria; phylum Myxococcota_A; class Polyangia; order Haliangiales; family Haliangiaceae; genus JABFXX01. Next base: position 4,793 of record JAYVWH010000722.1, read on the forward strand.
GGGACAAGCTGCTTGCACCGCTTGTCGCGCGGCGGCCCGGTCTGCGCGTCCCCGGCGCGATCGATCCGTTCGAGGCGTCGGTGCGCGCACTGCTCGGCCAGCAGGTGTCGGTCGCCGCCGCGACGACGCTCGCCGGTCGGTTTGCTGCCGCGTTCGGAACGCCGTACGCCGGTGGTGACGGTCTGACGACGCGGTTCCCGACCGTCGACGAGGTCGTCGCCGCAGGACCGGAACGGATCGGTAAGCTCGGCCTGCCGCGCACGCGTGCCGCAGCAATTCACAACTTCGCACGCGTGCTCGAGCGCGGCGAGCTCGTGCTCGATGCAGCGTGCGAGCTCGACGCGTTCGTCGCCCAGCTCGTCGAGCTGCCGGGCATCGGACCGTGGACCGCGCACTACCTCGCGATGCGCGCGCTGCACGTGCCCGACGCATTTCCGGCCGCCGACCTCGGTGTGCAGA
>JAYVWH010000723.1:0-3495 GCA_043786265.1 Kofleriaceae bacterium
CCGTCGTCGGGGGCGGCGACGTTCTATGCGCTGTTCGTGGTCGCCGTCGCGGGTCTCGCCGTGTTCTGGCCCGTGCTGACCATCTCCCCGTCGCCCGAATGGCAGACCGGCGACTGGGGACCGCAGCACGCGGTGCTCGCGCGCCTGATGCCTCACATGCCCGGCCTCGACTATCCGACGTGGAACCACGCGGTCTCGACCGGTGACGCGCCGCTCGAGCTGTACCCCGCGCTGACGTACGTCGTGACCGGTCACGTCGCGTGGCTGCTCGGCCTCGAGAACGATTTGCCGCACGCTTTCATGATTGTCGCCGTCCTCACCCATCTCGGCCTCGCACTGACCACGACCGCCATCTCGGCGCGCGTCGCTCCGAAGCCGGTCGCGGCCGCGATCGGGCTGTTCTGGATCGTCGACGCAGGTGCCATCTCGCACGGCGGCACCGTCGGCATCTTTCAATGGGCGCTGCTTCACAGCGCCTTCGCACACGTGTGGTCGATGATCGCGGCGCTCGGGATTTTGTCGGCGCTCGTGCGCCCACGGCTCGGCGCTTCGGTCACGATCTGGCTCGCGACTGCGATCAGCACGGCGGCTCACCCGGCCGCATTGCTCACGGCGGCGACCTACGCGCTCGCACTCGCGATCGTCGCGTTGCTTGCCGGGGATATCCAGCCGCGCCGTGCGATGGCCGCACTCGGTCATCTCGTGATCGGCGTCGCGCTCGGCGCGGTCGTGTGGTTGCCGGCTTCGGAGCGTTTGCTCGAGTACGGCCAGCACTTCCCGAACGAGCTGTACGGCGTGGTCCACACGCTGCAGCTCGTCATGCAGTACGCGATGCCGATGACCGCGTACTCGCTGTTCGTCTACGGCGGCTATCTCGGCATGCTGATCGGACCGTGGACGCGCCGCGCCGAGGTCATCTTCATCACCGTCGTCGGGTTCGCGATGATGTTCGGCCTGTGCGACGCGACCTATCTCGGCCTCGGTCTCGCACCGGGCCGTGCGTTTGCCCGTCTCGGCGCGGTGCGGATGATGATGCTCGCGCGTCCGTTCATCTTCGCTGGCGCCGCATGGGTGATCGCCGCGTTGATCACGCAGGCGCGCGGAGCGTGGAAGACCGCGCCGCTGCGCCAGCGCTGGATCGCTGCCGCGATGCTGGGCGCGCTCGCTTTCACGTTCGCCCGGATCGCGCCCGAGTACTGGAGCGCGGAGTCCGATCGCGCGATCGGCGAAGCGAACAAGTTCTCCGCCGACCGCGACGGTGCCGCGAAGCTCGAGGACTGGGCGCGGGGCGAGATGGTGAAGATGACGTCGAGCACCTGGGGCCGCGCCCTGTTTCTCAGCGATACGCACGAGCATATGCACCTGACGGCGAACACGGGCCTGCCGTCGTTTCACCTGTCGCCGATTCCGGATCTGCTCCTGCGGGAGCGCATCGAGGACATCTCGGAGGAGAGCCTCGCCCGGTTCAATGTGAAGTGGGTGATCCAGTGGGGTGCCTCGCCGCGCCTCGGGGACGAGGCCACCGAGAAGAAGTTCGGCAACTACTTCGTGCGCGAGGTCAAAGAGTGGGACGGCAAGCTCGCGCGGATCGAGAGCGGAACCGGAGAGATCAAGACCACGCGCTTCGAAGAGGACCTCGTCGAAATCGAGGTCACCGGCACCGCGCCGGTGCTCGTTGCTCTCGGGATGGGCTACTACCCGCGCTGGCGCGCCAAGCACCAGTCCGGAACGAGCGAGCCGGTGTTCGCGTTGCCGTCGATCAAGGGTGGCCACCTGCATGTCGTCGCCGCGTGGGTCGCGCCAGGCCGCACCGTCTTCACCTGCGACGGTCCGCTGCCATCGGATGGGCGGGGGCGGTTCCTGTCGCTGTTCGCGGCGCTCCTCGCGCTCGCCGGTCTCGTCGTGTGGTCGCGGCCGGCGTGGCGTGTGCGTGCGTTGCGCCACATGGCGCGTGGCCGGGCGTTCGCACGCGGGCACGCAGGGCGCGCTCTCGAATTCGGTGTGCCGGTCATCATCGTCGGATTGTTCCTGTTCGCGCTCGTCGGGTCGCGCGGGCCATCGAGCACGATCCTCGTCGGTAGCTCCGCAGTCCGCCCGGTCGCGACTGTCGAGGCGCGCGTCGGAAGCGAGGCCTGGCAGAACTGCAGTTTCTCGCCTGTCACCGGCGTCTACCGCTGCGAGGGCCTCGTCAATGTCGAGGACTCGAGCGTCAACTTGTTGAACGACGCGCCGCCGAGCTGGGCGTTCCTCACGCCGGCGATCACGGCAACACCGGAGACGCCGGGTGTCGAGCTCAAGATCTCTCGCCGCCTGCGGCTCGGTGGTGCGTACTGGGTCGGCACCGATCACGGCACCGTCAAGATGACCGCTGGCGACGACTTCACGCACGAGTTCGGAACGCGCAGCACGCTCGACATCCCCACCGGCATGTACAGCGTGGTTCTGACGACGACGCTGCCAGACGTGTCGTCGCAGTCGATCGCGATCGTCGAGGAGGGCACGCTCGTGCCGCCGCGCCCGTTCCTGGCCGCGCCGCCAACCTCGCCGCCCGCCGCTGTCAGCGCGATCTCGATCGGTCGCTGATCTGCAACACGCCGCCGGCTGCGGCGACGACGAGGTGGGCGAGCCACAGCGCCAATGACGCGGCGAGTGCATCGGCGCGTGGCATCGCGAACAGGCTCGCGCCGAGCGTCACGTAGACTGCTTCGCGCGCACCCGCGCCGCCGACCGTGATCGGCAAGAATGTCGTCGCTGCCGCAAGTGGGACGATCAGGAGCGATGCCCCGAGGTCGACGCGTACGTCGATCGCGTGCAGCAGTACGTAACCGGCGAGTGCGATCAAAACCTGGGTGACGACGCTGAGTCCAGCGGCGCCGACGAACGCGCCCGGTGCGCGCAGCTCGGGAACGCGCTCGGCGATGCGGCGCAGCGGTCCGGGGAGCACGCGTGCGATTCGCCGCGTGAATGGCAGCGCGAGCACGAGGGCGAGTGATCCAGCGATGCCGATGCCGCTCCAGATCCACAACGAGCCCGTGTCCAGCGAGCGTCCTGCCGTCGCGAGTCCGATGCCGAGCAAGAGGAACACGCCGAACAGGCCAAGTGCGCGCTCGACGAGCACGACCGCCAACCCCGCCGTCGCGCCACGGTCGCCAAACGCATCGCGCGTGACCACGCCGCGCACGACGTCGCCCGCGACCGCGCCCGGCAGGAAGTTGTTGTAGAAGAACGACACGAAGTAGAGCTGCACCGCCCGCGGCAACGACGGTCGTGTGTCGGCGCCGTACGCGGTGAGCAGGACACGCCAGCGCAGTGCACCGGCGACGACGTTGAGTGCGACGAGCAAGATCGCGAGTAGCAGTGCGCCCATCTCGATCCGGCCGAACGCTCCTTTGACATCGTCGATGTCGATCAGCGACGCGACGTACGCGATGCCCGCAAACGTGCCGAGCCAGCGGACGATCCAGCCCCAGCGCTGCCAGGGTGTCGTACTCGTGG
>JAYVWH010000724.1:0-4926 GCA_043786265.1 Kofleriaceae bacterium
TGCACCGCCACGGTCGAGGCCCGTGAACGGTTCGTCCAGCAGCAGCAGCGACGGTTTGGTGAGTAGCGCGCGAGCGAGCGCGAGCCGCTGCAGCATCCCCCGCGAATATGTCCGAGAAGGCCGGTTGCGCGCGCGCTCCTCGAGACCGACCCGATCGAGCACCGCGCTGATGTTCGCGTCGCGGATATCGTAGAGCCCCGCAAACAGCTCCAGATTCTCGTCCGCGGTCAGCTCGGCGTAGCAGAGTGACGCGTGGGCGAGCATCCCGATCTCGCGGCGGACGGCATCGCCCTCGACGGGCTTGCCCTCGGCCTGGTACGTGATCTTGCCACTGTTGGGGCGCACGAGCGTCGACAACAAACCGAGCAGCGTCGTCTTGCCCGCTCCGTTGTGGCCGAGCAACGCGCACATCGAGCCGGCACGCAGCTCGAGCGTCACGCCTGCGAGGGCACGCTCGTTCCCGTAGCGCTTCGCGACCTTCTGGATGTCGACGCGACTTAAGCCGCGTCCCATAGCGACTCGAGCTCGGCCATGATCTGGTCCCGGCGCTTGGCGTTCTTGCCGGTACGCTCGAGATCGACCAGCTCCGATAGCAACTTCTGGCGACGCTCCTCGCGCTCGGCATCGGTCGCGTCGCGCTTGCGCGAGATCGCGAACCCGACCCCCGCGAGGATCACGAGGATGACAATCACGCCCATGATGCGAGGCAGCCAGACTTTCCACGCAGGCGGCTCGGGTAGGCCGGCAATCGACATCACCATCGACTGCTTCGGCATGATCGAGATCGTCGGCAGCACGAAGTACGTGCCCTGCGGCACCGTCATCTCCTGGCCATTCACGCCGGGCGGCGTGGTGACGACCATGCCCGGCGGCTTGAGGAGCTCCATGCCGGAGTTGAACGAGCCGAACGGCAGGTCGAGGTTCCACGACACGGAACCGTCGTGTACCGGCAGCGAGAACGCGCCGTGGAACTGGCGATTGCCCGGCGCGAGCGGCCGCACGATGCGATAGCCCTCGCCAGCTACGAGCGCGACATCGGACTGATCCTTGTCAGCAACGAGCCCGCCGACGAAGCCTTTCGGCAACGGGATCATCACGCCGTCGGAGCCAGCGGGGGAGTACGGCGCCCACGCGTTGTTCGACACCTCGAACCGGCCATTGACCGCGAGGTACTCGTCATCGATGCGTGACGTCAGGCTGAACGTGAACAGGATGCGCGGGTAGATGAACAGCGACGCGCGCGTTCCGCGATCCGGCACCGGTTGAAACGGCAGGCTGCGATACAAAACGCCGTGCATCGTGGTCTCTGCGCAGAACACCTGGCCCGGACGCGGTACGACGTCGAACTCGACCTGCGGTTTACCTTCGCTGCTCCAGTGGGCCTCGACGTCGAGGATGCCGCCGCTCTCGGTCAGCTCGAACGGCTTGGACGTCAGCGTCTTGCCGTTGATCGTGAACGTGGCCACGTACGGGCCCGGCGTTTTCGGATCGACGGTGATCTTCGTCGAGCCGCTCGCGTCGGTCGTGCCGTCGACCTTTCCGGATTCGCCCGAGGCCGGGGCGACGTTGATCGCGATGCCAGAGATCGCCTCGTTCGCCGCGTTGACGCCGCCGTGCACGCTGACGACGAGCGTGTTTGGCGGCACGTCGGGCTTGGCGTTGAAGTCGGCCTGCGCCTGGATGTCGGTCGGATCGGGCGCGCCGGCGGCCGGCTTTGCGGTGCCGAAGACGTTCGACTTGGTCGGCGTGAGCTCGACGAGCGAGACCGTGGCATTTGTATCGACCCCACCCTCGAGCGCGACGCGGATCTTGCCGGCGGGCGGCGCGTTGTCCTGCTTCTCGAAGCGCGTCAGGTCATCGACGGTGGGCTCGGTCGACGTGCGCTTCTCACCCGACAGGATAACGCGAACGCCGGTGCGTGAATCCAGGACGGCGGGCACCGAGATCAAGCGCTCGAGCTTGCCGTTGCGCTCGAGCAGCGTCATCGCGAAGTACGACGTGGCGCCGGTGCGATCGAGCCCCTTGAACGTAGCGCGCCCCTCGGCATCGCTGTTGACCACCTGCAGATCGACGGTGTCGTTCGAGTGATAGCCAACGAGTGCGACCGGCACACCCACTGGCGGCGCATCCTTGAAGTCGTCGAACGTCAGACGCGCGGTCAGCATGCCCGGCGGATCCTTGTCCTCGGGTCGGGGCTCGCCGCTCATCTGCCGCGGGTTCGGCATCGCGCCGCCCGCGCCCATACCGGCGTTGCCCGCCGACGCGCCGGGATTCCACGGCCGCGTCGTCAGCATGAGCCGGACGCCACTGTCCGCAGGCAGCTGGAACGTCTCCGACGCGACTTCTTTCTTGTCCTCGTCGAGTACCTTGGCCTGGAGCTGCGCGCCCGGCGGCAGCCCCTTGAAGAAGGCCCGTCCCGCGGTGTCGGTGCGCGCGACGCGCGTGGCACCGTTGACGATGAGCGTGACGTCGGTCCCGATCACCGGGCTCGACGGGGTGCCCGCGACGATGCGAACGCTCACCGTACCGGCCTCGATGTCGGGCGACGGTAGCGGCTTGCCGATCGCAGCAGCGACCTGCGCCTGTGCGGACGGCGCGGATGCGACCGCGACGAGAGCTGCGAGCAGGATGCGCTTCACGACGCCTCCGCCTTCTTCGCGGCCTTCTTCGCCGTCTTCTTCGCAACCGTCTCCTCGATTGCGAGCCGCGCCGCGACCTCGCGCTGGATCGCCTCGCGCGGCGTCTCCGCGTTACCGGCGTCGAGCCTATCGAGCTCCTTGATGACTTCGATCGCGCGTGAGCGATACATCTGGATCAGCGCGTCGGCGTCGAGCTTCGTCAGCTTGCCCATCAGCTGGTCGAACTCGGCCTCCTTGATCGAGCGCAGCAGCGACTTCTTCTCTTTCTCGAGATCGCCACGAGCACCGAGTGGGCGCGCCCACGCATCTCCGGGACGCCTCGGCGCAACTGTCGCCGCTCCCACGCGCCACAGGTTCGCGACGGTCGCGACGACGGCGAAATACGCGAGCATCACGACGACAACCGGCGTGTCGACGTGGAACTTGTTCTTCACCAGGATGAAAAACCAACCAAACAACAGCGTGGCGCCGACGACGCCGCGCCAAACCCAGCGCATGGGATCAGCGTCGCTACCGGACGTGGACGCGTTCGCTGGCGCGGGCTCCTGAGCGGACACGGTCAGTCCGTTTCCGCGAGCTCGTCGTCGAGCTTGTCCACGTACTTGTCTTCGACGACCGCGCCTGGATCCTTGGGCCCGTCGCTGGGAGCGCCGCCGCGCTTGGTCCAGCGCCGTCCAACCATCGTGAGCAGCGCGAGGCCACCGATCGCGGCGACCGTCGGCACGAGCCACGGGAACTTGCTCCGCGGGGTGGCCAGCACGCTCTCGCTGTAGTCGGCTACAAACGCCTTCATCACCGCGGCGTAGCCCTGCTGCTTGCCGTTGGGAGTCTTGAGGTCGAAGTTGCCGAGGATCGTCAGAACCTTGCCGCGCAGGTCCGCCGCCGTCTGACAATCACAGTTGTGGATGTCCTGCCGCGCGCAGCCGCACGGGCAGATCAGCTGCTTCATCGCCTTCTCGGCGATCGCGGTGTCGGGCCGGTTCTGCGCCGCGAAGCCGCCGCCCGCCTGCCCCATCCCCATCCCCGCCGGCACGTGCTCCGTACCGCCGCTGGCCTCGGCGCGCGGTGCCGCGTGCGCCTGGCTCGCGATCCCCATCGTCACCGCGAACACGACGCCAGCGAGGATGCTCACGTCAGCCGCGCGGCCGAGTCTGGTGCGCGGCTTCCACTGCATTCGATCGACGAGCGATTGAGGGATCAGACACACGAGGGTGCCGAACGCCATCACGAGGAACCCGACCCACACCCACAGGATCAGCGGGTTGATGTAGACGCGGAAGTTCGCCTGCTTGCTCTCGAGATCGAAGCCGGTGAGCACGACGTAGACGTCCTCGCTCACGCGCACCTTGATCGCGACCTCGCTCGTCATCTGACCGTCGCCCTTGTGGTAGTCCCACTTCGCCGGGTAGACGGTCTGTACCTTTTCTCCTGTGTCCATGTAGACCGTCACCTGTGCGGTGACCGCGTCCTTGTTCTCGTCGCTGGTGTGGAACAGGTCCTCGTAGACGAACTTGTAGTCGCCAAAGTTGAACGTCGACTTCTCGCCGGCGTGCGGCACCTCGAGCGTGCGGTCGGTCATGCGTCCGTACGCCTTGCCGGCGAAGCCGACGAACAGGACCGCGACGCCGAGGTGGACGATGTAGCCGCCGTACTTGCGACGCTTCGCCGCTACGAGGCCGATCAGCGATGTCATCGCATCCGAGCCCGTTTGCTTGCGGCGAACCAGCGCACCGCGGATGAACTCCTGGCCGATCGAGCCGAACACGAACGCGACGATCCCGAAATTGATGAGCGTGACTGGCAGGCTGACCGAGTCGGCGAAGACCGAGGTCCCCTTGCGAGTCTGCGGGAACGCGACCACGAGCGTCACGATCGTCGCCGCCATCAGGCCCAGCGGGATCATGAACTGATTCCAAAGGCGCTCCCGCGTGGTCCTGCGCCAGGCAAGCAACGGCGCCGCACCGGCGAGCGCGAGCAGCGCCAGGCCAAACGGCGTCATCCAGTTGTTGAAGAACTCGGGACCGACCGACACGCGCGAGCCATCGAGCGCCTCGGAGATCGTCGGGAACATGGTCGCGAACAGCACGAAGAACGCGCACGCGAGCAGGATCCAGTTATTGAGGAGGAACGCGAACTCGCGCGAGTAGAACGTGTCGAACTCGGTCTTCTTCGACAGCTTTTGTGACCGATAGACGATGAGGCCGATCGAAACGATCAGCGACACCGCCATGAACACGATGAAGTTGATGGCGAGAATGTTGTCCTCGCCAAACGCGTGCACGCTCTG
>JAYVWH010000725.1:0-3750 GCA_043786265.1 Kofleriaceae bacterium
GCGATCGCCGCGGTCGCGCTCGCGCTCGCAGCACTGCCGTGGCGCCGCGTCGGTGTGGCGGCACTCGCCATCGCCGGTCTCGCGATCTGCGTGTGGGGACTCCAGGTCTACATGCCCGACGCAGGCAAGCACTGGGGCATGCGCGAGGGTGTCCGCAGCTACTACGAGCAGCGCTCGATCTACGGCCAGAAGAATGTCTACTTCTCGACGCGCCAGTTCGCCGAGGAGTGGGCTCACGTCAAGGACCACTGGTCGTTCGAGACCATGATCCCGGACTCGCTCTACATCGGCCAGCCGATGACGATCCGCATCGAAGTCCACAAGGACGGCGACGACAAGATCATCGAGCACGAGATGGGGATGGTCGGCACCGTGACTGCGATCCGCCCACACACGGTCGAGGTGACGTTCGCGCCTGGCGAGCGCAGCAAGGTCGACGCGCTGGTCAAAGCGGGCCTCGCCTCGAAGTCGCGCACCGTGTCGCCGCCAGTCCGGGTCGTCGACGCGGACCGCCTGCTCGCATGGCAGCTCTACTGGCGCGGCGAGAACTTCTGGTCGGCCGACGAGCTCTTCGGTCCGGTGCCCGAGATGAAGACCGGCTTCAACAAGACCGACAACGCCGACTTCACGAAGTACCTCAACGACCGCACGAAGGCGCCGCTGGGTCGCCGCTACTTCATCATCACGGAAGCAGGCCGTGCGACCAGCATGCGCTCGCTGCTCCCGACCTCGCGTGCGAAAGAGTCGTTCGAGGTTGTCGACACGACCTCGAACAAGTTCTCGCTCGTCTCGTTCTACCTGTGATTCTGGAACGCCGTTCGTCGATTCACCGAGGCGGCTGACATGTAGGCGCAGGTTCGGGGCAACCCCCGGACGCCTCTGGTGTCGAATGGTTAGATCCGCCATTCAGGTGGCGCGTGGAATGTTGATGCTATCCTCAACCGTTGGAGCTGGGTCCTCGTCGGACCTAGGCACGGGCCATGGCGCAACTTACTGATACGTCAGCCATCCAGCGGCTGATTCGCGGCACGCGGTTCCGCATTCGCGCCCAGTGGGCGCTCGAAGGTGCAACCACTGCGACGGTCGGTGCGGCAGTGCTCGCGCTCGTGTCGATCTTTGCCGTGCGTGCAGAGATCATCGCTCCGGCGACCGGCATCTGGTGCCTCGTTGTGGCGGGCGCTGCGATCCTGATCGGCGCGGGCGTCTCTGCAATGCGCCGGCTCGATGACGAAACGGTCGCGCGTCGGATCGATCGCGCGAGCAATCTCGCCGACCGGTTGTCGACCGCGATCGCGTTCGAACGCGTGCTTGCCGGCACCAAGACCGGCGAGCCTGACGTGACCCACGACCTGATGGTCGCCGCGATCCGCGACGGTGTCCGGTCGGCACCGCGCGCGAACATCCGCGCAGCTGCTCCGTTTGCTCCACCGCGCGATCTGCGCGCAGCGCTCGGGTTCCTCGCTGTTTCCGCGCTCGCCGCAGGTCTCGCGATTCCGCAGGTCGATCGAACGGCGGCCGTGTTCCGCGCCAATCCCGATCGCGCTCGTCCGGGAAGCACGGTGACGATCGAGGGCAAGGCGCTGATGACCAACGTCAGCGCACCGGTGGCTAGTGCGGCGGCGCGCTCGTCGATCGGCGCGCCCAATGTTCCGGTCGCGGCGACGGCCGCACCCGAGCATGGGTTCGTGCCGAGCGACACCGCAGTGACTCTCGGCACTACGGCTAACGCGATCCAGGTCACCGTGCTCGACTGGAAAGCGACGGCGATCAAGATTGATCCCGGACGATGCGCCCGCCGGCCCGACCGAGCTGCACGTCTACATCGACAACAAGGCGATCGGCGCGGTCGACTTCGAGGTGGTCAGCAAGAAAGACGTCAGCGGCTTCGACGAGAAGGCGGTCGTCCTCGATCCCGACGAGAAAGCGTACGTCGAGGCGATCATCGCCGAGCTGAAGAACATCGCGCAGCGCGATGCCGTGCCCGAGCTCGACGAGTTCGCGCACAAGATCGAGCAGCTGCTCGAGAAAGCTGAGAACGGCGAGATCACGAAGGACCAGCTGCTCGAGGAGCTGTCGAAGGCCGAAGAGGCGATGAAGAAGGGCGAGGAGCCCAACCAAGAAGAGGTCAAGAAGCAGATGGCCGAGATGAGCAAGGAGCTCTCCAAGAACGACTTGACCAAGGAGCTCGCCAAGGCGCTCGAGAAGAACGACCTCAAGAAGGCCAAAGAGGAGATGGAGAAGCTTGCCGAGAAGCTCGACAAGAAAGAGCTGAACGACAAGCAGAAGCAGGAGCTCGCCAAGCAGCTCGAGAAGACTGCCGAGGCGATGGACAAGCAGGAGAAACAGCAGAAGGACAAGCAGCAGCAGGCGCAGGAGAAGCTGCAGCAAGAGATCCGCCGCCTCGAGAAGCAGAAGGAAGAGGCGAAGAACGACAAGCAGCGCCAGGAGACCGAGCGCCGTCTCGAGGAGAAGAAGCGCGATTTACAGAAGCTCCAGAAAGAAGAAGAGAAGCGCGAGCAGTCCGAGCAGCGCCGCGCCGTGAAGCGCCTGCAGAAGGATCTCGAGAAGGCCGCCGAGGGTCTCCAGAAGCCGCAGAAGGATCCCAACCAGCAGGGCCAGGACAAGGACAAGCAGGAAGAGGGCGAGAAGCAGGCTTCAGAGAACCTCAAGGACGCCGCGCGCGAGACCGGCAAGGTCGATCAGGATCAGCGCAAGCAGGCCGCGCAGAAGAAGACGTCGTCGCAGATGGATGACCTGCGCGAGGCGATGCGGCGCGCGAAGCAGCGCGGCAACAAGGGCCCCAACGATCCGTTCAACAAGCAGGGCAAGAACCAGGACTTCATCTCTCGCGCGCGCGGCCAGCAAGGCAGCAAGGGCGCGTGGAAGCCGGGCCAGGGTCAGGGACAAGGCCAGGGTCAGGGACAGGGCCAAGGTCAGGGACAGAACGGTGGCCAGGGCCAAGGCTCGGGTCAGGGCTCGGGCTGGGGCGTCGGCCACGACGACAACCTCGCCGGCGACCCGACTGGCAAGAGTGGCAACACGAAGGACCAGGACGTTCAGGGCAAGACCAGCGACCAGGGCGGCTCGACGCGCGAGACCATCCTCGCCGCCGCGCAGAAGGGCTTCGCCAGCAAGCGCTACGAGAAGGTCTACGCTGACTACGCGCGCGTCGTCGAAGAGGTGATGCGCACCGAGAAACTTCCTGCGAGCTACAAGTACTTCGTGAAGCGTTACTTCGCGAAGATTCACCCGAACATGGCCGAACCGACCGCGCCCCCTGTGGAGAAGAAATGAGTCAAGCCGCCGCTGCTGTGGAATCGACCGTCTCGGCGTTCACGACGGACCTGCGCCGTCTGCGCGAAGAGATCGGGACGATGATCGTCGGTCAGCAAGAGATCGTCGAGGGCGTAGTCATGTGCCTCCTCGGCGGTGGCCACGCGCTCCTCGAAGGCGTCCCCGGTCTCGGCAAGACGATGCTCGTGCGCACGCTGGCGGAGACGATCGCAGCGACGTTCTCGCGCATCCAGTTCACGCCTGACCTGATGCCGGCCGACATCGTCGGTACCAACGTCATCGTCGAGCAAGATGGCCACAAGAAGTTCGAGTTCTCGAAGGGCCCGATCTTCGCCAACATCGTCCTCGCCGACGAGATCAATCGCGCCACGCCCAAGACGCAGTCCGCGCTCCTCGAAGCAATGTCCGAGGGCTCGGTCACCGTCGCCAAGCAGACCTACAAGCTCGAGAAGCCGT
>JAYVWH010000726.1:0-10895 GCA_043786265.1 Kofleriaceae bacterium
CGAATGGCTCTCACACCCACGTGGGTGGCGGCGGTGCTGGTGCGAGTGGCCTCGGTGCGAGCGGCGTGGGCTCGAGCGGCAATCCCCACGTCCACGTGGGCGCGAACGGCTCTCACACCCACGTGGGTGGCGGCGCGCGCGGCCTCGCGCCCACCGGTACGAGCAATCACGATCTCGAGGAGCGTCCGTTCGCACTGCGTGCCGCGGCCACCGTGATCGCCTATGCCAAAGCGACGCAGCCCGTCGGCACTCTCCCGATCACGAAGCTCGTCGGTTACGACCCGTCGGATGCCGTCGTTCTCGACGAGACGGCGATCGCGAATCTCGAGCTCACCGAGACGTTGATCGGACGGCGGACCGAAGGCTCGCTGCTCCACGTGATCGATGAGACCGTCACCGCGCCAGGCGCGCGGATGCTGCGCCGCTGGCTCTTGTATCCGCTCGTCGATGTTCCGCAGATCCGCCGGCGCCAGGATGCGGTCGCGTGGCTCGTCGAGCGACCGGCCCTGACCGAACAGATTCGTCGCGCATTGTCGCGGATCGCGGATCTCGAGCGGCTCGCCGGCAAGGCGATGCTCGGGGTCGCGACGCCGCGTGACCTCGGACGGTTGCGTGACGCGCTCGCGCAGTTGCCGGATCTCGTTGCGCTCGTGCGATCGGGAACCGAAGCCGTGTTGGTGTCGACGGACTCGGCGTCTGCATCCGGCTCCGCGACCGCATCGGCATCCGCATCCGCATCCGCATCCGGCTCCGCGAGCGCATCGGCATCGGCATCGGCATCCGCATCCGCAGCATCCGGTTCCGCACCCGGGCCCGGTTCCGTGAGCATCGGCAAGGCGACGACCGGGAAGGGCAGGGGCAAGCGCAGCGCGGCCGAGGCGATCCTCGATCCGCTTCCGGCGCTCCTCGACCTCTCTCGCGCCTCGGATCCTGCGCTCGCCGAGATCGCGGCGCGGCTCGGCAAGGCGCTCGTCGACGATCCTCCGTACCTCCTCAAAGACGGCAGTGTGATCCGCGCGGGTTACGACACCATCGTCGACGAATGCCGCCGCCTCGCCGATGGCGGCAAGGACGAGATCCTCGCGATCGAAGTCCGCGAGCAGAAGGACAGCGGCATCGCGAACCTCAAGGTCCGCTACAACCGCGTGTTCGGCTACTACATCGAGATCACGAAGTCGCAGCTCGCGAAAGTTCCGACCCACTACATTCGCAAGCAGACGGTCGCGACCGGTGAGCGATATGTGACGCCCGAGCTCGCGGAGCTCGAGAAGAAAGTCCTGACCGCCGAGGAGACGCTCACGGCGCGCGAAGCCGAGCTGTTCCGCGCCGAGGTCATCGCGGTCGCAGCGGTCGCCGCAAAGGTCTCGGCTGCGGGCACAGCACTCGCGGTCCTCGACACCTGTGCGTCCCTCGCCGATGTCGCGGCTCGGCGCGGCTACTGCCGCCCGACGGTCGACGACGGCCTTGTGCTCGAGCTGATCGATGCGCGTCACCCGGTGATCGAGGCGATGCTGCCTGCTGGCAGCTTCGTGCCCAACGATTGCCGCCTCGATCCCGATGCCGAGCAACTGGTGCTGATCACCGGGCCCAACATGGCCGGCAAGTCGACGTACATGCGCCAGGTCGCGCAGATCGTGCTGCTCGCCCAGGCGGGCTCGTTCGTTCCCGCGAAGTCCGCAACGATCGGCCTTTGCGATCGCGTGTTCACGCGCGTCGGTGCTGCGGACAACCTGTCGCGTGGCGACTCCACATTCATGGTGGAGATGCGAGAGACGGCGACGATCCTCGCGCGCGCGACGCGCCGCTCACTCGTGATCCTCGACGAGGTGGGGCGTGGCACATCGACGTTCGATGGCGTCTCCATCGCGTGGGCGGTCGCCGAGCACCTCCACGATGCGATCGGTGCGCGTACGTTATTCGCGACGCACTATCACGAGCTGGTTGCACTCGCCGACTCGCGACCGCGCGTGCGCAACGTCTCGGTTGCCGTGCGCGAGCATCAGAACGAGATCGTGTTCCTGCGCCGCGTAGTTCCCGGGGGCGCGAACAAGAGCTACGGCATCGACGTCGCGCGACTCGCCGGTTTGCCGCGCCACGTGATCGGTCGGTCGCGCGAGATCATGAGTCGCCTCGAGGGCGGCTCACAGCTCGGCGGATCCGCCCAGCTGTCACTACTGCCCTCTGCTCCACCGTCACCCGTGATCGGTCGCCTTGCGGCGCTCGACATCGATCGGATGACACCACTCGAAGCACTACAAGTGCTCGCCGAGCTCAAGTCGCTTGTTTAGGGACTCGCGGTTCGCGGCACGCCGATCCTCCAATCGTTGGTGTACCAACGGTTTCGCAGCGCCATCATCAGGACACGGCTGCGGGCGGCAGGCCGCACTCATCCCTACATTGGCTTGGGGGTCGCGAGCCACAAGGATCCCCCGATAGGGGGCCGCAACCCCGAGACGTCTCGACACGAAGTCGAACGATATCAGTCGATTGGGTTTGGCCCAGGCCTTGTACTAAGCCTCGGCCATGAAGACCATCAAGGGCATCGCGATCGGCGCCGCGCTGATCAGCAGCGGGGTCGGCTGTGGCAACGACGACAACACGGGGCCGCTCGGCAACGTGGACTCGCTCGTCATCCTCCAGCGGCCCAAGCGCAACGATATGGGCGACATCTTCCAGTACACCTCGTACATCCCGGGCGCGCGCCTGGCGAAGCTGTCGCCTCCCACCGCAGATGGTCTCTTGACCACGCTGTGCTGTGACAAGGCCGGCGCGGAGTTCGCGAACATCGACATCTCGTCGTACGACATCTCGTTCGACGCCAAGCAGATCGTGTTCAGCGGCAAGCTCTCGGCGAACGAGCACTACGGCCTGTTCATCCTCAAGGTCGAGACGGGCGCCGTCGAGCAGGTCGCGACCGACCCTGGCCGCGATTACGTCGGCCCGATCTTCCTCCCGGGCGATCGCATCATGTTCACCACGAACGCCGTCGTCGAAGCAGGTGCGCCGCAGCACCGCGACGAGTACGAGCGTGGCGTGACGCTGCAGGTCGGCACGATCGGCATCAACGGCGATGCCGAGCAGCTTGGCCCGCGCAATCTCTCGCACCGTACGTTCCCGACGCTTGTCAGCGATGGCCGCATCATGTTGACCCAGTGGGACCACCTCGGCCCGACCAACGCCGGCCACCTCATGTTCATGAACACGGACATGACGGAGCTCCGCGAGGCGTTCGGTAAGGAAGGCACCGGGGCTTCGAACTCCACGCTCAAGGCGCAGGAAGTCTCGCCGGGCCGCTTCGTCGCCGTCGCGACCTCGCGTGACCGGACGATCCAGGCCGGCGCGCTCGTCGACATTCGCCTCGGCCTCCCGAGCACCAAGGACGGCGTTCTACGCGCTGACGAAGCGATGTCGGAAGCGAACGCCAGCTACGTCATGCTGACGCCCGACGTCCCGACCGACCGCGACCCGTCCGCGAACACGATCGGCCGCTACTACGATGCGTTCCCGCTCAACGCCAAGGAGAGCCCGGACCTGCTCGTCTCGTGGTCAGACGGTCCCGTCGAGTCGGGCGTGCTCGGCTCCGCCGGCCTGTCGGCGAACTTCGGCGTGTACCTCTACGACACGAAGACGCTGTCTCGCCACCCGATCCTCGACAACCCGGACATGTGGGACATCTTCCCGCGCCCGCTCATGCCGCGCACGGCACCGCCGGCGACCGGCTCCGCGATCGAGTCGAGCCTCGGTGGCCAGGCGCTCATCGGTTCGATGAACGTGTACCAGTCGAGCCTGAAGACCTTCGACCCGGGCTCGGTCTACGGCGTCCGCCTCATGGAAGGCTTCTCGTCGGAGGAGGGCTTCCCCGAGGACTTCGGCACCACGATGTTCGAAGGCCAGGCGCAGCTCGGTGTTGCCCGCGTCGCCGCGGACGGCAGCTGGCTCGCGACGATCCCCGCGAACGTTCCGGTCCACGTCCAGGCGATCGACAACTTCGGCATGTCGCTCGAGAACGAGCCCGTGTGGGTGTCGGCTCGCCCCGGTGAGACCCGCGTCTGCGGTGGTTGCCACGAGGACCGCGCCAAGACCACGGTCATCAACCCCGGCATCACGCAGGCCGCCGCCATCGGCCCGACCTTCGCGATGGGCACGGTCGCACGTAACTCGCGCATCATGGCGTCGGGTGACTTCGCCAAGAGCGACCTCATCCAGGCGGACGGCTCGGGCGTCAGCAAGCTCGTCGGCATGGGTTGGAGCACGGTCATCCAGCCGGTGTTCACGGCGAACTGCGTTGGCTGCCACGGTACGAGCAACACGGCTGGCCTCACCGGCTACCAGATCATCGACCCGAAGACGAACATGGTGATCCTCGACTGGAAGTTCAACCTGTCGAGCGACCCGGTCAGCGTCAACTACGGCATGGGCATGATGGACAACTACACCGCGTCGTACTTCACGATGGCGGGCCCGGACATGGAAGCCCTCGAGAAGAACGGCCTGATGGTGGTCGGTAACTTCAAGACGTACATGAACCCGCAGGACTCGCGGAACTCGGAGCTCATCAAGCGCATCAACCCGACGAAGCTCTTCCCGCAGCCCGACATCAACGTCCGCGCGTTCCCGTCGACCAGCCCGCACTCGCAGACCCCGGGTGGTTACGACAGCGGCCGCGAGCTCACCGCGACCGAGTTCTACAAGCTCATCCTCGCTGCTGACATGGGCGTGAACTTCTACGCCCGCGAGAACAACCCGTTCCTCGACGTGTACTAACCCCAACCGCGGAACCCAGGAGACATCTATGAAGAACATGTCGAAGAAACTGACCGCGGTCGTTTTCAGCCTCTGTGCTGCAACATCCCCCGCACTCGCAGGTCGCGGCGGTAGCGCCGGCCTCATCAAGTCCGCCGTCGCAAGCGGTTCGGTCGACGCCATCGTGGCCGAGGTCGAGCGCTCGGAGAAGCTGATGTGCGAGGAGTGCCTCGATACGATGGTTGCGCTCACCGAGCACAGCCGCTACGAGGTTCGTGAAGTCGCCGCGTGGTGGTTCGCCAAGCGCCCCGGCGCCAAGAACATCATGGTCGGCCAGATGAAGGACGACCTCGCGATCGGCGGATCGATCAAGGTCCGCAACGCCGCTGACTTCGTCGGCCGCGTTCGCGAGTTCGGTGCGCTCGCCGATCTTCGTACGGCGCTCGGCCGCCAGGACATCGACTCCGAAGCGAAGGTAGCCATCGTGCGCGCCGTCGGCTTCATGGCGCACCCGAAAGGCAACGACATCCTGAAGGCCGCGATGGCGGACACGAACGCCCCTGTGCGCGCCGCGGCGATCGTCGCCTGGCGCGACATCCTCGGCCAGACCACGGCGGAGCCGGTCGTCGGCCTGTTGTCGGATGCCGATGCGAGCGTGCGTGCCCAGGCCGCGACGGTGCTCGGCGCCTACGGCGAGCGGTCTGCGCGCGTGTCGCTCGAGGCGCTGGTCGTCAGCGACGCTGACCCGTTCGTTCGCCGCAATGCAGCCTATGCGCTCGGCAAGATCGGCGCGTGGGAGTCCACTGCCGCGCTGACCCGCGCGACGATGGACGAGTCGGGCATCGTCCGCGGCGTCGCCAAGGGCGCGTTGACGTATCTCAAGTAAGCCGATCGCTCACTCAGACGTGATCGAAGTCGAAGCCGGGTGCCTGATGGCCCGGCTTCATCGCATTCTGCGATAGACTTCAAGGATGGACCTAAACAGGGGGATCCTCGTCGGAGTCGTTGCGATCTCCGCGCTCGCGGCATGCGGAGATTCGCCGCCCGGCAAGACGTTCTTCGAGCGCAACATCCAGCCGATCCTGCAGCAGAAGTGCGCGGGGAATACCTCGGGTTGTCACTCGACCAACGTCGACGATCCGTTCGCGTTCGCCGCGGGCAACTTCGATGTCACGTCGTTCGCGAACGTGCAGAAGCGTCGCGACCTCCTCGCTCCGTACGGTCCATACCAGTACGCACCGCTCTTGATCAAAGGCGTCGCGCCGTCGATGCCCGATCCAAGCGATCCGAACAAGCTCAGCGTCCAGTACGGCGATAAGTTCTTGCCGATCGACATCCTCCACGCCGGTGGTTCAGTGCTCGACGTGTCGTCCGACGCGTACTTTGTCCTGCAGACGTGGCTCGAGAACGGCGCGACCGCGAACGGCCTCAAGGCCCCGACGCCCGCGCGCGAAGGCGCCGGTGCATGCCAGACCGCGGTGCCGTCCGGCTTCAACGCCGCGACGTACATGGCGAACCCGAACTTCGGCACGTTCAAGAACAGCGTGTGGCCCGTCCTCGAGCAGAAGGGCTGTGCAGCGGCGAACTGCCACGGTGCGCCCCAGTCGGACTTCTACATCACGTGCGGCACGACCGACGAGCAGATGGCGTTCAACATGAGCGAGGCGTGGGCGTTCGTGAACAGTCCCGTCGACGATTCTCAGCTCTTGCGCGTTCCGCTCGCGGTTGCCTCGGGGGGGCGCGGTCACACCGGCGGCGATCAGTTCTCTGCCGATACCGACGACGGCTACAAGGCGCTGCGCACGTGGGCGGCCGCTGTCGGCAAGCTCGCGTTCGCCGACACACCAGAGAAGACGTTCTTCGAGACCAACGTCCAGCCGATCTTCCTGCAGCGCGGGTGCGCGTTCCAGGCCTGTCATAGCCCGGCCGCCACCAACGACTTCAAGATGCGCTCGGGCACACAAGGCTTCTTCTCGGCCGTTGCTCTCGAGAAGAACTACGATCTGCTCAAGCGCGAGTTCCTTGCCCTCGAGCTTCCCGACGCGCGCCGTGGCCGCGCCGTCGCCAAGGGCATCCTGACCGATGACTATCGCGTCAACGACCAGGTCGGTGGCATCGCGCACCGCGGTGGCTCGGTGCTCGAGACGCCGGGCAGCGTCGGCGGTTCGGAGCCCTCCGCGTGTCCCTCGTGGGGTGGCGGTACAACGCCGCCCGTAGGCGTCACGCCATTCTGCGTGATCCAGGAGTGGATCACGCGCGAGCGCACCGCGATCGCAGGCCAGGTCACGCCCATGAACAACGGCAACACGGTCGAGGTCGTGTTCGTCGATCGCCCGTCGGGTCAGACGGCCGACCGCCTGCAGTTCGAGACATTCCAGGGCAACGCGGACCTCGTCCATGCGACGGGCACGTTCGGAGCGGACTATGGCCAGAAGCTCACGATCACGAGCGCACCGCAAACGCTCACCACGAACTGCGCGGGCCTGAGCGGCAGCATCGATGTTCAGGCGCCCGACGTCGCGAACGACGGTGATCGCGTCGCCTTCGCCGCACGCACGGCTGCCACGCCGCTGTCGATCTACGTCGTCAGCATCTCGACCGGCGCGTGCACGCTCGTCACGCCGGTCAGCGGCATGATTCACAACTTCGACCCTGCGTGGTCGCCCGATGGTCAGTACATCGTGTTCGCGTCGACGCGCGGCAAGAACGGCCCCACCCAGGGTCGCAAGCGCGCACTGCTGCAGTCCGATCTGTGGCGCGTCAAGGTCGACGCCGGCAACAACGCGATGGGCGCACCGGAGCAGATGACCTATCTGTCCAACTCCGAGATTGGCCCGCAGTTCATGCGCGAGGGCCGCATCACGATGACGACCGAGAAGGTCAGCGACGGCTTCTATCAGCTCGCCGGTCGCCGCCTCAACTGGGACCGCACCGACTACCACCCGCTGCTCGCGCAGCGTGCGACGTCGCCGTACGCGACGCTGACCGACATTGCCTCGCAGGGCCCGTCGATCGGCTACTCGAGCGCGACCGACATCCGCGAAGGCAATGACGGCGACTTCCTGATGATTCTCACCGACGCTGGCACCGACGGCGCGCCCGCGGTACCCGGCGGTGGTGGCGCTCTCGCCACCTTCAATCGCAGCATCGGTCCATTCGAGAAGGACCGGGGCGATCCAGGCTTCTTGCCGTCCGTGCGGTTCATCGATGCGGGCGGTGCGAACGGACGCGCGGGTTCCGCCAATGCGTACCGCAGCCCGTTCTACATGCCCGACGGCCAGATCATGGCGTCGTTCAGTTCGACCGGCTCGCTCGCGTGGTCCCTCGTCGCGGTCAATCCGCGCACGGGAACCCGTACCACGCTGCTCGCACCGCCGGGTGGCCGCGCCTTCGTCGACGGTGTGATTGCCTACAAGTATCCGGCGCGGCAGCTGTTCCTCAATCGTCGCCAGCTCGTGTTCGGTGGTGGTGTCGATAGCAGCGTGACAGGCGACGACGCTCACGCGGTGGTTCACTTCCCGGATGCGCCGATGGTGTTCACGCTGCTCACGGGCAACCTCCGCCGTGGTCGCCCGGTCGACGCGTTCCGCGGCGCGGACACCCTCGTCGTCGAGGCGGAGGGGATGTGCCCGGCCGGGTCGTGCTCGCGTACGACGAACGGCATCTTCGAGAGCCGTACGATGCTGGGGACTGCCGCGCTCCGCGACGACGGCTCGACGCGTATCAAGGTCCCGTCCGGGACTGGCGTGGTCTTGTCGCTCAGAGGCCCGAGCGGCACCATCGTGAAAATGTCGGAGGAGCATCAGTTCGGTCCCGGTGAGGTCATCTCGCTCGGTATCCGCGAGACGATCACGAACGCCGCGGGCAAGGAGGTTCGCCTCTACGACGCGGTGTGCGCCGGCTGTCACGGTTCGGTGTCGGGCCGTGAGCTCGACGTCGGCGTCAGTGCGGATGCGCTGACCGGTGCGTCGTCGTCGCTGTCGCAGAACGAAACGCCGACGGGTATCGGACCCTAGAATGCATGCTGTGCGGGGTTCGGCAATTTGTCGGACAGTGCTAAACCCTCCGGACTTTGCCGAAGCCGCCTGCGCCCGATCGCCGAACGGATGTTCTAAACGCGCGGCGCGAGCTGAAGATGTCGCGCAGTGCTCACGCGTACGTGCGCGGGAGCACCGACCGATTCTACCAGTGGGTCGAGGAGCACGGCGAGTCGCGCATTCCCGCGGGCCCTCCGATCTGGATCTGCGGCGACTGTCACGTTGGCAACCTCGGTCCGATCGGACATCACGAGGGCCGAACGGTGATCGAGCTGCGCGATATGGATCAGACGGTCATCGGGAATCCAGCGCACGATCTGCTCCGACTCGCGCTGTCGCTCGCGATGGCGGCTCGGAGCTCGGATCTGCCCGGCGTCACGACGGCTCGAATCACCGAGGATCTGGTCGCCGGTTACGAGCATGCCTTCGCGGGTGACCTTACCGAGTAGACCGTCGACGATCTACCGCAGCCGATCCGGCTGGTGATGAAGCGCGCCGTGCGACGCACCACGAAGCACCTGTTGCGAGAGCGGCTCGGCTCGGCTCGGAACGTCCTCGGATCGACTTCGGACGGCGGTTCTGGCCCCTGGACGGCGCGGAACATGCGGCGATGGCATCTCTGGTCACAACGGACAGGGTGCGGAAGCTCGTGACGATCCTCGCAGAGCGGCAGGATGACGCGGAGATGGAGTTCGTCGATGCTGCGTTCTGGGCAAAGGGATGCAGCTCGCTCGGCTTGTGGAGAGTCGCCGTGCTGGTGGAGCTCATCGAGCGGAAGAAGAAGGGGAAAAAGCTGCGGACGCCCCTGCTGCTCGATGTGAAGCAGGCGGTCGGCGCGCGCAGCCCGTGGGCGGGCGGGGCGGACCCGGGTCTACCAAACGGCGAGCGCGTCGTACGCGGTGCGAATTCCCTCGCGCCGGCGCTCGGGACGCGCATGGCGTCGGCCAAGCTGCTGAATCGATCGGTGTTCATTCGCGAGCTGCTGCCACAGGACCTCAAGGTGGAGCTCGATCGGATCTCGAGGGACGATGCGCGCAGCGTCGCGTTCTACCTGGGCAAGGTCGTGGGCCGGGCGCACAGCCGGCAGCTCGACGCGGGGGCACGTCGCAGCTGGCAGGCAGAAATTGCGAAACGACGGAGCAAGACCTTCGATGCTCCGAGCTGGCTGTGGCAGACCCTCACCGAGCTGGTGAGCGCTCACGAGCACGCATACCTCGAGCATTGCCGCCGGTACGCGCTCGCACTCGATCACGTGCAGCCGCAGGGCGAGCCGGACGATGTCATGGAACCGCCCCCCACCCTGGTCGCGGCCACCGACTCGCCGTCCATGAAGTCGGCGGTCGCGGATGCCGATGCTCCACCATTGGGTGAGGTGGTCGTCCGGCCGCCGACGCCCGACTGAGCACGCGCGATCTCGCGTAGTTCCCGAAATCGACCGCGGGGCGGCAACACTTTGGCCAGCGGCGGCAAGATGAGGCGTGACCGAGACTCTGCGCTCCCCTGACGAGCTGCTTGCCCACGGCGAGTGGCTGCATCAGCTGGCGCGTGCGCTCGTCGCTGACGGCAGTGCAGAGGACCTGGTTCAGGACACGTACGAGATCGCGCTGACGCAGCCGCCGAAGCGCGAGGGGCCGCTGCGCCCGTGGCTTGGCGGCGTGGCGCGCAATGTCGCGCGAATGGCGACGCGCGGGCGCGTGCGCCGCGAACGCCGAGAGGAGCGCGCTGCGCTCGAAGCGAATATCGGCACCAGCGTTCCTGCGCTAAGCGCCGGGGGAGCAGGGACCGGCGGTGGCGCAGGCGGCGCGTCGGTGCGCGGTCGCGGCGGTGTCAGCGAGATGCCGTCGCCGGAGCAGCTAGTCGCTCGCGCGGAGCTGCATCAGCGGGTGGGCCGCATGGTGCTCGAGCTGCCCGAGCCGTTGCGCGCGACGGTGCTGCTGCGCTTCTTCGAGGGAATGTCCGCCGCCGGCATCGCGCGCGCGCAGGGAATTCCCGCGGCGACCGTGCGGTCGCGGCTCAAAGATGCCCTGGATCGCATTCGCGCCACGCTAGACCGCGAGCACGCAAATGACCGCAAGGCGTGGGCGTTGCTGCTCGCACCGATCTCGACTGCGATGC
>JAYVWH010000727.1:0-4230 GCA_043786265.1 Kofleriaceae bacterium
CGCGACCGCGAACCTCGAGCGCGTGGCCTGGGAATTCGCCGACAAGCTCGGTCAGCTTCTGCGCGAGGTAGATGCCGGCCTGGCTGACGCGTTCGAGCAATCCCTCGGTCTCGATGATCTCGAGCACCGCGATCGCGGCTGCGCATGCGAGTGGGTTGCCGCCAAACGTGGTCGCGTGCGGAACCGCACCGCCCGCCGCTTGGGTGAGGCCTGCAGCGGCCTTCTCCGACATCGCGACCGCACCGATCGGGACGCCGCCGCCGAGGCCCTTCGCGAGCGTCATCACATCGGGGGACACCTTGTCGTGCTCGTGGCCAAACCAGGTGCCGGTGCGGCCGATGCCAGTCTGCACCTCGTCGAAGATCAGGATCGTGCCGGTGTCGTCGCACAGCCGGCGCAGCCCCGCGAGGTAGCCCGGCGGCGGGACGATGATGCCGCCCTCTGCCTGGATCGGCTCGACGATGATGCAGCACGCAGTGCGCCCCTCGAGCGCGCGGGTCGCGGCCTCGAGATCGCCGTACGCGATGTGCTCGATGTTGTCGACGAGCGGGCCGAAGTTCTCGCGGTACTTCGGCTGGCCAGTGATCGAGACCGTCGCAAACGTGCGGCCGTGAAAGCTACCGTGCGTCGACACGATCTTGAGGCGCTGCGGTGCGCCGGCAACGACGGCCTGATAGCGGCGTGCGAGCTTGAGTGCACCCTCGTTCGCCTCTGCGCCCGAGTTGCAGAAGAACACGCGGTCGGCGAACGAACGTTCGACGATCGCCTTCGCCGCGAGGATCTGCTGCTCGTTGTAGTAGAGGTTCGAGATGTGAACGAGCTTGAGGAGCTGCTCGATCACGCGCGCCGTGAACATCGGGTGGCCGTGGCCGAGACCACACACCGCGATACCGGCCGTCATGTCGAGATAGCGCTGGCCCGCCACGTCCCAGACCTCGCACCCGCGACCGCGTTGGGCGACCAGCGGCTGCGGTTTGTTATTCTTGAGGAGAACCTTGTCGGCAATGGCTAGGAGGTCGGCCTGCGTGTACACGCCCGAGGTGTACCACCGCTGGCGACGTTCGAGCCGGCGGAGAACCAAGCTCGAGCGCCAGGGCCCCCGCCGCCGCCTAACTACAGGATGTAGCGGGTGAGATCCTCGTCGGCAACGAGGGCGCCGAGCCGCTCTTTGACGTACTCCGGCGTGATCGGGATGGTCTGCGCTCCAATGTCGGGCGCGTTGTAGAGCAGATCGTCGAGCAGCCGCTCGAGCACCGTGTGCAGGCGCCGCGCGCCGATGTCGTTCGTGCGGCGATTGACGTCGGCGGCGATCTGCGCGAGCTCGCGCACTGCGCCGTCGGTCCACTCGATCGTCACGCCCTCGGTCGCGAGGAGTGCGGCGTACTGGCGCGTGAGCGCGTTCTGCGGCTCGGTGAGGATGCGCACGAAGTCGTCGGCCAGCAGCGGCTTGAGCTCGACGCGGATCGGGAACCGGCCCTGCATCTCGGGGATGAGGTCGCTGGGCTTTGACATGTGGAACGCGCCCGCCGCAATGAACAACACGTGGTCCGTCTTGACCGGACCGTACTTCGTCGTGACGGTCGAGCCCTCGACGATCGGGAGAAGGTCGCGCTGGACACCCTCGCGCGAGACGTCGACGCCCGCGCGGTCGGAGCGCGTCGCGATCTTGTCGATCTCGTCGATGAACACGATACCGGCGTTCTCGGCGCGGCGCACGGCCTCGCGGGTCGCGGACTCGTGGTCGATCAACTTGTCGACCTCCTGCTCGGTGAGAGCACGCCACGCCTGCGGGACCTTGAGCTTCTGACGCTTGGTCTTGCGACCGAACGAGCCGAACATGTCCTTGAGGCCCGATAGGGCGTTCTCGTCGATGCCGGGCTGACCGCCGAGCACGGACATCAGCGGATTGGAGTCGTCCGACAGCTCGACTTCGACCTCGCGGTCTTCGAGCTTGCCGTCGCGGAGCATGGTGCGCAGCTTCTCGCGCGTAGCATCGCTGCCCGGCGTTGGGGGCTCGCCCGGGCGATCGGTGAACGAGCGACCACCGCCACGCGGCAGCAGCAGATCCAGCAGACGGTCCTCCGCGGACTCCTTGGCGCGCGGTCGAACCTTGCCGGCTTCCTCGTCGCGCACGAGCTTCACGCTGACCTCGACGAGGTCACGGACGATCGAGTCGACATCACGTCCGACGTAGCCGACCTCGGTGAACTTCGACGCCTCGACCTTGAGGAACGGGGCGCGAGCGAGCCGCGCGAGGCGCCGTGCAATCTCGGTCTTACCGACCCCGGTCGGCCCGATCATGATGATGTTCTTGGGCGCGATCTCGTCGCGCAGGTCGCCCTCCACCTGCTGGCGGCGCCAGCGATTGCGCATCGCAACCGCGACGGCGCGCTTGGCTTCGTGCTGTCCCACGATGTAGCGATCGAGCTCGACGACGATCTTCGCTGGGGTCAGCTCGGCTTCGGTCTGACTCACGGCAGCTCCTCGATGGTGAGCGATGTGTTGGTGTAAATGCAGATGTCCGCCGCGATCGCCATCGCTTGCTCGGCGATCGCCTTGGGTGACAGCTCCGTTGCGCGAAACAGCGCGCGTGCCGCGGCGAGTGCGAAGCCGCCGCCAGAGCCGATCGCGCACACGCCATCGTCTGGCTCGATCACATCGCCGGATCCCGAGATGATGAACGTCGACTCGCTGTCGGCGACGACGAGCATCGCCTCGAGCCGGCGCAGCGCGCGGTCAGTGCGCCACTCTTTCGCGAGCTCGACGGCGGCGCGGCGCAACGGACTGCGTTGCTCGCGCAGCTTGTCATCGAGGCGCTCGAACAGCGACATGCCATCGGCAGCCGAGCCGGCAAAGCCGCCGATCGCCCTGCCCTCGCCGAGCCGGCGGACCTTGCGGGCACCGCCCTTGACGATCTGATTACCGAGAGTGACCTGGCCGTCACCTGCGACAACGACGGAGCTACCTCGCCGGACGGACAGGATCGTCGTCGAGTGAATCTCGGGCTGCTTCACAGCCCGGTCGTAGCACGCGCCAGCCGCGACTACTTCTGTTTCGCGCGCGGATGAGCGTCGTCGTAGACCTTCATCAGATGGTCGAGCGAGACCTTCGTGTAGATCTGCGTCGACGACAGGCTCGCGTGGCCGAGCAGCTCCTGGATCGAGCGCAGGTCGACGCCCCCGTCGAGCAAGTGGGTCGCGAACGAATGCCTGAGGCCGTGCGGGGTTGCATTCGCGTGCACACCGCCGGCGATCGTCCATCGCTTCACCATGCGCTGCACCGAACGGGGCGTCAGGCGTTCCCCACGCGCGTTGACGAAGAGCGCCGCGCCAGACGCACCCAACGCGCGCCGCGCTGGTACGTACTCGAGCAGCGCACGATCAGCGGCGCCCCCGAGCGGGACCTCGCGGCTCTTGCCACCCTTGCCGTGCCGCACCAGGACGATCGGCACGCCGTAACGATCGCGATCGATATCGGTGACGTCGAGTCCCGTTGCTTCGCTCACGCGCAGTCCGGTCGAGTAGATCAGCTCCATCATCGCGGTGTCGCGCAAGCGGAGGAGCGCGTGCCTCGCCTCCTCCTCGCCCGACAGCTTGCGATGTGAGATGCGCCCGGTCGTGCCCGGCGCTTCGACGAGCCGGAACGCGTCGTCGACATCGAGCGCGCGCGGCAGCCCCTTGGGTTTTTTCGGACCGCGGATCGCCTCGGCGGGGTTGCCGCTGATCACGCCGCGTTTGACGAGGAACCGGCAGAACGCGCGAACGCTCGACAGCTTGCGACCGATCGTTGCGGCGCCGTTGCGACCAAACAGTGCGGCGAGCTGACTGCGCACGTCGATCGAGGACAGGCGTGCGAGCGGGGTCTCCTTGCCGCGCTTCTCCTGGAGGTGTGTGCGCAACGCGGCGACGTCACGGGTGTAAACCTCGACCGTCTTTGGCGAGTAGTTCCGCTCGACGCGCAGATACATCTCGAAGGCTGCCTGCGCCGAGTCCCAGTCCATCACCCGAGCATCGCCCAGGAGCGGCCGCACCGCGAGCTTTCGACGTTTACAGCACGCCGGCGGGCGGCCGGATGATCACTTCCTCGACGGAGATGTTCGGGCGCGACACGATGGAGACGACGAAACCCGCAACGTCGCTCGGTTGCATCATCTTCGAGCGATCGAAGCCGGGACGGTCATCCCAGATCGGCGTGTCGGTCGCGCCCGGCAGCAGGGTCGTGACCTTGACC
>JAYVWH010000728.1:0-7681 GCA_043786265.1 Kofleriaceae bacterium
CCCTGGAGGGACCCGCGCGAGCGCGGGCCCCGGGGTCAGATGAAGTCGCGGCGGGACAGGGCGCGGCGCATCTTGCCGAGCGCCTGCTCCTGGAGCTGGCGGATGCGCTCGCGCGACAGGTTGTACTTGTCGCCGATCTCCTTGAGCGTCAGCTCTTGCTCGGTGCCCAGGCCAAAGCGCTGGCGCAGGATGTCGGCCTCGATCGGCCGCAGCTCGCGGAGCAGCTCCCTGACCTCGGTCGTCAGCGCGTCCCACTCGAGCTCCTCGGTCGGCGAGGCAACCTCGCGATCCGGATCCTCGAGGATCTCACCAAGGACGCGGCCCTCGTCGTCACCGACCGGCTTGTCGATCGAGATCGACTGCTCGAGGAGCCAGCTGCGCATCTTCTCGACCTTGTCGAGCGGCATCTTGGTCTCCTCGGCCAGCTCCTCGGTGGTCGGGTTGCGGCCGAGCTTGCCGGTGAGATTGCGGCGGGCTTTCGTCAGGCGATGCTGCGCGTCGATCATGTGGACCGGCAGGCGGACCTCGCGGCCCTTGTCGGCGAGTGCACGGCTGATCGCGTGGCGAATCCACCACGACGCATACGTCGAGAACCGGAAGCCTTTCTTGTAGTCGTAGCGCTCGACCGCCTTGAGCAGGCCGAGGTTGCCCTCCTGGATCAGGTCGGCAAGCGCCATGCGGCCGTGATTGAAGCGGCGCGCGATGCTGACGACGAGGCGCAGGTTCGCCTTCACGAAATCGTTTCGCGCCGCTGCCGCGCGCCGATCTGCCTCCTGCACGCGGCGCAGCCAGTCGGCGACCTTGGTGCGCGCTCCCAGCGTCGAGACCGTCGCACCACGGACGCCGATGCCGAGCGTCATCCGCTCGATCGCACCGAGTGCAGCTTCGATGAACAGGTGATCCGAGTCCGAGCCACGCAGCTTGCGCGCGGCACGAGCCGCCGTGCGAGCAAATGCTTTCGCGTCGCGGCCGCTCGCCATCTTGCGCAGCGCCTTCACCTCGGTCGGCTCTTGAAAGTCGGGGACCTCGAGGACCGCAATGCAGATGCGCTCGATCGCGGGAGCATGCGCGAACACCACTTCCCACAGCTGGATCTCGAGTGCCTCGATCTGCTGTGCCGCGGAAAACTCCTCCTCGGGGCGCAGCACGTCGAGCAGCGCCATGTCGCGGAAGTACATCGAAAGGTACGTCCCGTTATCGGGGCGTGACGGCTTCTCGACGACCTCTTCGGTCTCGGTCTCGGTCTCGGTCTCGGTCTCGGTCTCGGTCTCGGTCTTGGGCTCGGCGTCGGCATCCGGCTCCTCGCCGTCAGGCCGCTCGTCGCGCTCCTTCTTGGGACGCTTCGCTGCGACACGTGCGACACGGCTCTTCCGCAGCGCGCTTACATTGCCGGCGGGGGAGAGCTTGGAGACGATGGCTGCCATTTAGCGGTCCTTCTCTACGCGCGATCGCGTGATCAGTCAGACGCGCGAGGAGCCCAAATGTTTTGGCTTCCTCGCACGGAAGGACGACAAGTGAAGTCAGGCAGTTATTCCGTCGCAACCTAAGTACAGTGCCCGCGACGGCGTGCCAGCTAACTACCCGAGTTGTCCTTCTTCTCCGCTAGGACAATGATGTGGCGCGACTGGTTGCCGAGGAACCGACCACGCATCTGATAACCGCCCGAGACTTCAAGCACCCGGAAACCGGCGGCATGCATCAGCTTGCCGACCTCATGCAGCGAGTATGCCCGGACCGAGATCTCCTGCTCCAGCTGGCGGCCGTCGTCGAACACGACCGAGCGATTCACCTGGATACGTGACGAGAAGTAGTTGAGCTCGACTTCCTCGAGCACGACGCAACCGTCGCCTTCCCACCACACACGTGTAGGCAAGTCAGCGATCACGTAGTCGCGGTTGAGGATCTCGATGAGGATCTTGCCGTTGGGCTTGAGTGCCTGGGCGACGTTCTGCAGCGCCTTCTTGTTCGTCTCGTCGTCGAAGTAGCCAAACGTCGAGAACAGGCAGTAGCAAGCGTCGAACTGATCCTCGAAGTCGAGCTCGCGCATGTCGCCACGCACGAAGTTGATCGTCAGACCGCGGCGATGCGCTTCTTCGCCACCGCGCACGAGCAGCGGCGTCGATAGATCGAGACCGACGACGTGGAAGCCGCGCGCAGCGAGCTCCATCGCATGACGGCCGTAACCGCAGCCGAGGTCGAGCACCTGCGCACCCGGCGCGAGCTGCATCGCGTTGATCACGAACTCCGCTTCCGCCTGGGTCGCCTGTGGCGTCAGGAACGGGAGCGTGCGGAGGTAATCCTCGTCGAACAGATCGACGAACCACTGCCGTTGCTGGCGTCCCGCGGGCTTGGCCGGCTCCTCGACGGGCGCCGGCTTCTTCGCGGCCGGTGGCGTCGGCGGCTTGGGCTGCGTGGCTGCTGGCGGGGGCGGGGGCGAGACGTGGTGATCCTTGTCCTTGGTCTGCGCGGGCGGCGGCGCGCCGGTCTGCGCAGGCGTGGCTTGTGCCGTGGCGTGCTGCGCTTCGACGACCGCGGCCTTGGCGGCGATCGACCGCTCCGGCTTCTCGGCGGGCGCTGGCGGCGGCAGCGATTGCGCTCGCACACGCGGCGGAGGCGGCGCGGAATCGGTGCGGCTGCGTTGCGGCGGAGCGGGCTTGGCCGGCTCGTCGTCGATGTCGACATCGACGTCGCCCGAGTCCGACGCGGAGCGTTCGGCGAGCTCCTGAATGTCGATGTCCGGAACCGACATCGGCTCCTCGCTTGCGGGCGATTTCTGCAGCACCTCGACGTCGATCGCCTGCAGCGGCATCGTGCGGTTTGCGTCGGCCGGCGCCATGCGCTGCGGCTTGGGCGCAACCGGCTGGGTCTGCGCGCGCTCCTGCGTGGCCGCGCGAATCACCTCGATGTCCTGCTCGGACAGCGCGACCGTCTTGTGACGACTGCCCGGCGGCGCGGCGGCCGCCATCTGCGTGGTCTTCTTCTGGTGGTGCAGATCGACAGTGGGCTCGTCGAGCGAGACGTCGACGTCGATCTCCGTGCGATCGATCCGCGGCGCCGAGATCCGCGAGAATGGCGTGGTCGCATTGGTCTCGTTGAGGCCAAGCGCGTCGAGATCGACCGCGCTCATCTCGCGCGTGTTCATCTCGAAGTCTTGCGACTCGACCGGCGCGCCCGGCGGATCGATCACCGTCGGCATCGCATCGGGCGCGACGGGCGCACCCGGATCGGTCGCTGCGCGCGGAACCGGGCCGGACGCGTCGTGGGAAAAGCTGTACGCGATCGACATCGCGAGCGCAGGATCCTCGGGGACCGGCGGCGGGGGCGCCGTGTTCGTGCGGGTACGCGGGACATTGTCGGACGGTACGCGCAGGCCCGTACTACGACGACGACGACGACGACGCTCCGCGGTCGTCATCCCGACCTCGATGTCGGACTGCGAGTCTTCGTCGCGCTTGCTCAAGCGAGCCCCCGGATCGATCCCATGCGCTCGCCGCACCGCATGCTCTGGCCGATGTCACCGTCGAGGGTGATCTTGCCGGGCTTGAACACCATCACCACGGTCGAGCCGAGCCGGAACGCACCGAGCTCGTCGCCACGCGCGACGTCGACACCGACCTCGATGCGGCGGCGCTCACCGGCGTCGCGCCAGCTCGCAGATTCTTCGGCGTGCTCGAGCTTGATGTTGCCGACGCCCGACGCGCCGACCATGACAACGGCAACCTTGCCGAAGTGACCCGCATCGAGCGTGATCACTACGCGTTCATTGCGCGAGAGCAGCCGATCACGGCGCGCTGCAACCACCGGATTGACCGGCCACAGCGCGCCCGGAATGTAGTCGTAGCGAACGAGATGCGCGTCGATCGGCGAGTGCACGCGATGGTAGTCGCGCGGTGAGAGATAGACAGTCGCGTAGTCGCCGCCGCGCAGCTCCTTGGCGAGCTCGTCGTCGAGCAGCAGTTCCTCGAGCTGGTAGTTGCGGCCCTTGGCCTGGACCAGCGCACCTTCGACGGCAACGCCGCGCGCAGCCAGTACGCCATCGCACGGCGACGCGATCGCATCGAGATCGGGACACACGGGACGCAGCCCCGGCCGCAGGCGACGCGCAAACAGATCGCCGAGCGAGCTATATGCGCGCAGGTCGAGCTCGGCCTCGCCGAGGTCCGCACCCGTCGCTCGCGCAAACGCTCGATACGCCGCGTTTCGAAGCGGTACCGGCAGCCGTCTACGCGCGGTCAACCCGACCAACGCAGAGTAGACGGGTCCTGCCGAGAAATTAAATGACCGGAATTCCACGCGGCTACTCGGCGGTCCCTCCCGACAGCAAGCGCGAAGCGCTGGTCGGATAATCAAGATTCTGCCAGCGACGGCGGGAAGTTACAAGCCCGACAGATCCAGTCCGAGGCGATCGGGCCCAACTCGGCCCCCTGGATCTGACAGAACACATTCCCCTTCACGTAGATACCCGCTTCCCCGTGCAGATCCGAGGGTCTGGAGGCCTGCAAAGTCTTCGCAGACGAACCCCGGGTTAGATCGCGTCCTCGCCGGTCTCGCCAGTGCGGATGCGGATGACCTCGTCGACCGGGCTGATGAAGATTTTCCCGTCACCGATCTTGCCGGTACGGGCTGCCTCCGTGATGACGTTGACCACCTGCTGGACGTTGTCGTTGGGGACGATGATCTCGACCTTCACCTTCGGCACGAAGTCGACGACGTAGGCCGAGCCCCGGTAGACCTCCTTTTTGCCGCCGGTGCGCCCGAATCCTTTGACCTCGGTGACCGTCATACCGTGCACCCCGATCTCCGCGAGGCGTTCTTTGACCTCGTCGAGCTTGAACGGCTTGATGATCGCCTCGACCTTTTTCATGGTCATTGAGGGATAGCCCACGACGTGTTTCGCGTGGGTTTCCGACCCGAAAAAAGCGCCTACTCCCGCAGCTTCGTCCGGAACGTCTCGATGCGGCGCGCGAGCTCCTCGAGCTCGTTCGGGTGGTACTGGACGTAGCTCGTGAGGTCGTTCCACTCCTGGTCGAACCGACCGCCGTTTTTCGCTTTATACGCGTCGTACGCCTGGCGCACCGAGCGGAACTTCGCGATCACCGCGTCCCGGCTCAGCTCGCTCTTGGGCTCGACCTTGTCGATCTTCTTCTCGATCTTCTTGTCGGTCTTCTTGGGCTGCTTCCTGTCGATGGGCAGCTTGGGCTCGTCGACCTTGGGCTCCTCGACCTTGGGCTCCTCGACCTTGGGATTGTCATCGGGGGGAATCGACTCGACGCGGATCTGAGATTTCGTCGGCGCGACCTTGGCGACCTGTACGGGACGTCCGTCCTTTCGCAACAGCACGATCACGAGCACCGCGATTACGACGATCGCTGCGACCAGACCGATCACGAGCGGCGCCTTGCTGCGCGCCGGCGCGACGGTGGCGCGATACGAAGTCTCCGGCTCCGACTCCTCGACCGCGCCGGTGCCATCGGCGAGCGCCAGCTCCGTCGTCGGGACCGCTGCGGTCGGCGGCGGCGGCGGAACCACGGCCTGCTCGACGATGTCGGTCGGTCGCGTCGGCAGGCGCGGGTTCGAGATCGCCGAACCGCTCGCCTTGACCACACCCGAATTCCGCTTCGAGCGCGGTGCATCCCCCGGCGCCTTGAGCGGCAGGTTCGCCATCGCGAACGAAACCGTGGTGCCGGTCTCCTTCGTGAGCTCTTCCTGAAAATCCTCGAGGTGCGCCTTCTGCACGCGTTCGTGGAGCTCGCGCTGTGCCGTCATCTCGACGGAGAACGCCTCGCGCATGAACGATCCGAGCTGATCCGTCGAGATCGTCGGATTGACCGCGACGAGGCCTTGCTGGATCGCATCCCGGAACTCCGCGGCGGACTGATAACGGTCCTCTGCCTTGGGTCGCAGCGCCGTCGCGACGAGGTCGTCATAGGGTGCGAGCGACTTGTCCGTCTCCGACGGCATGCGGTGCTCGCCCTTGGAGACCTTCTTTGCGAGCGCACGATAGTCGGGCTCCGGGCCCGCCTCGTAGAGACGCGTGCCGGTCAGCAGCTCGTAGAGCACGACGCCCGCTGCGTAGATATCGGTCCGGTGATCGACGACGCCGCCGCGGATCAGCTGCTCCGGCGCCATGTAGCCGAACTTGCCAAAGCCCATCTTCGGATCGGTGGCCGTGCCGCGGATCGCGCTCTTCGCGATGCCGAAGTCGATGACCTTTGTCTCGCCCTCGAACGACACGAGGATGTTCGGCGGCGAGATGTCGCAGTGGACGAGGTTGAGGGACGTACCGTCGTTGCTGGTGCGGCGGTGGGCGTACGCGAGCCCGTTCGCCATCTCGCGCCCGATGAACAGGGCGAGGTCGACCGGGAGTCGCTGCTTGCGGCCGCCGAGGAACGCGAGGATGCGACGCAGGTCACGCCCCTCGACGTACTCGAGCGCGAGGAAGTACTCGTCACCGACGCGACCGACCTCGAACACCTGGGCGACGTTGACGTGCTGGAGCTTGATCGCAACCTGCGCCTCGTCGACAAAGCGCGAGATGAACTGCGCGTCTGCCGCGAGATGCGGCAGGACCTTCTTGATGACTGCGAGCTTCTCGAACCCCGCGAGCCCGTGCTTCGCGAGGAAGATCTCGCCCATGCCGCCGCGCGACAGCCGCTGAACGAGCAAATACCGCCCGAATACCTGTGGCAGGTTCGGATCCACGCGACCCAGGGGCCCGGTTTGGCCGGTGTTCGCGGTCGTCTGCAACGGACGTCAATCCTAACGCGGAGCGCGACGAGCACAACCATGTTACCGTCAGAGCAGATCGCGTGCTGATTCGCGGAGTTGTGTGCGCCACGACACTTCTGCTGGGCTGTGGGGGCCCCAGCGGCGGATTGGTGTCCCTTGTTCTGGATATTCCGAACTCGATGCTGGACCCCAAAGGGTTCTCCAATGTCGAGGTCCGGCTGCATCACGCGCAGGGCGATACGTCCATCAATGTGGCGGTCGCCGCTGACGGAACGTTCGATCTCGGCCCCATCGATGTGACGCCCAACGTGATGATCGAGGCGACGCTGCGCACCGAGAGCGGCGCTGCCGTTGGCTACGGTCGCGGCGCTGCGCCCGTGGATCTGGAAGACAAGGCAAAGGTCGTGATTCCGGTGCGCCGCCCGATCGTCTACTTCTCGGGGCTATACAGCGAGGACCCCAACCCGAATGCCACCGGCGATCGCAAGTGGACAGCGACGAAGCCGACGATCTACGATCTCGCGTCGGGCCTCGCATTCGACGGTTCGACGACGCTGTCGACCACCGGCGTGGTGATGATCTCCGCCGGCCCGAACCTGTTCGTGATCGATCAGACGCCGACGGCCAAGTCCGATCCGCTGGTGTACCTCGGTCCTCCGACGATCCGCGCGGTCTCGACGACCGATCACGCGGTCACCCAGACGCCGCTCCCCGCCATGCTCGACGGCGCGATTCTCGACGCGGCGGGATCCGATGACGGCAAGCTCCTCGTCGTCGGGACCTCGACCCACCTGTTCGTGGTGGACGTCGACTCCGGCATGGCGCGGCCAATCGCCGACGGCAGCTTCTCGCGCATCGCGATTGTCAGCGCTGGCGATCACGCGGTGACCGCGGTCGCGATCCGCAATCGCTCGGCGACCGGCGCGTGCACGGCCGAGCTGGTGTGGGCCGC
>JAYVWH010000729.1:0-2024 GCA_043786265.1 Kofleriaceae bacterium
CGATGTTGGCGTGATCGAGCGTCGCGGACAGCTTCGCCTCGCGCAAAAATAAATCTATGAACTCCTCCTGCTGCGTGAATTCGGGCAACAGCTGCTTGAGCACGACTTCCATCTCGAAGCCGCCGGCCCCCATCTTCTTGCCGACGTAGATCGCACCCATCCCGCCCTCGGAGAGATGCTCCAGGACGACGTAGCGGTCGATCGGCGCGCCGCCCGCGTGGACCATGCGCCGGCAGTGTAACATCGGGCTGTGGCCGAGGAGGGTCGCTACCGGCTAGCAGCCGTCCGTGAGGCGCGCGAACGTGACGAGCGTGGCAAGCGCTCCGAGCTCGCCGCGGCGGTCGGCACCGCACGTGAAGCGCAGGCTCGCCTCGACGCTGCGCACAACCGCACGCGAACTGCACGCGACGCACTGACGTCCGCGATCGTGTCGCGCGACGCACGTCTTGCGGCTGAATCGACTCCCGCGCAGCTCGCGGGTGCCGAGCGCTTCATCACCCGGCGCCGCCACGAGCTCGAAACCACCGCTGGAGAAGAGCTTCGGCTCGAGGCCGCGCTCGACGAGCATCAGTCCGGGGTCGATGTCGCACGTCGCACACTCGCCCGTGCACGGGCCGACCGCGAAGTCATCGACCGGCACTTCGCGCAATGGCGCGAAACTCGACGCAAGCAGGCCGAGCGACGCGAGGACTGAGGCGATCGCAACCGACCCTCGCCTGCCCGTGTCATCGGTGTATGCGCACTCTCCTTGTCACGGCCGCTCTCCTGTTCGGCACCGACGTCGCGACCGCCGATAGCCCCAAGCCTCGAACGCCGGACGCCGCCAAGATGGCGAGCGACGACTGCGCGCGCGCCCGCAAGCAGAACAAGACCTGCGTGCTCGACATGGGTAAGGAAGAGGTCACCGGCGCGGCGCCCACTGCAGGCGGCTCGGCGATCGGCATCATCGGGTTCGGCAAGGCGTCGAGCCTGATCCGGATCCGCAAGGACTTCATCGTCGAGATCCTCAAGTCGGCCGAGGATATCGACTGATCGTCAGGGACACTCGAGCACCGCGGGGCATGACGTCGCGTTCTTCATCACACACTCCTCGTGCTGCTGGACCTTCGCCAGGTTCTGCGGATCGCCGCGCAACACCTCGCACGCCGCCACGCACTCTTTTTCGTCGAACGGAATCTCGCTCTTCGTCGCGGTGATGCAATCGTTCTCGCGCGAGCAGATATTGATGCACGTCTTACTGCGTGGCTCCGTGCAGCCTGCCAGGAGCGCGACGACCAGCACCAATCGCATCGCGCCCATACTAACCGACCTTCTGCCACGTGATGTAGCCGGTGATGCCGATCAAGAACACCAGCAGCGCCCCGAGCGCCACGACCCCGGCACGCGGCACGCGGGTCCCCTCGGGAAGCGGCAGCTCGCGCCGGGTCTGCCCGGGGTCGATCGCGAGCAGCGGGAGCGTGACGACGAGCTGCACGCACGCCGCCACGAGCCAGATCTCGCGGAAGCTCCACCACTTGTTCGCGGTGCCCGCGAACTGATAGCCGAGCGTCGTCGAGAAGTTTGATAGCGCCATGAAGGCTGTGAATTGCGAGGCCGCAATGCGCGGCCACGACAGGTCCATGCACAGCGTGATCACCGCGACCGACATCGTCGATACACACGCGGTCTCGATGATGCCCGACGCGTAGATGTAGACGTGGTTCGGCCACCAACTCGTCATCGCCGCGAACACGAACCAGTTGAGAGCGAGACCGCAGGATGCGATCGCCGCAATCCGACGCCGTCCCCACCGATCGACGAGCGTCCCCGCACCGGCGGCGAACAACCCGCCCGCGATGAGGCCCCAGCCGCCAGTGATCGCCGAGTACTGAGCGGCGGTCCAGCCGAGCTTGCCGATGAACAGCGCGAACCCATTCGCGCCGACGAGACCGACGGAGAAGTTGATCGCGAGCATGAATGCGGCCGCGACGAGCGTCGAGCGCAGGGAGAACGCCTGGTGCAACGCCTTCGCGATCGCAACGGCG
>JAYVWH010000730.1:0-2469 GCA_043786265.1 Kofleriaceae bacterium
CAGGCGCGGGCGCGGGTACGTACTGAGGTGCGCGTGCGACGGCGCCTGGCGCGGCGACTGCACGGATCGGTGCGACCGCAGCGACACCTGCGGGGGCAGGGACCTTGACCAGCGCCGGAACCTTCGCGATGGCCGGCCTCGGCATCGGCGCCGCATCGCCGAGCAGCTGCGTATGGTTGTTGGTGTCGGGGCCGTCCATGCCGCCGATGCCTGATATGTCGTCGGGCAACGTTGGCAGGACCGTCATTTGCTGCGCCGACGGCTTCGCCGCGGATGCGAACGGCGAGAGCGCGGCGGCGAGTGCGGTTACATCGGAGTAGCGCTGCGACGGATCTTTCTCCAGACACATCGCAACGAGCGCCTCGAACGCTGGCGGCGCCTCGGAGAGCGGCGGCATTTTATCGCGCGTGATCGCGAGCGCGAACTCGGCAAACCCATCGGCCTTGAACGGCAGCCGACCCGAGACAAGCTTGTAGAGGATCACGCCGAGCGACCAGATATCGGTGCGCCCATCGACCGACTTGCTCGAACGGAACTGCTCCGGCGACATGAAGCCCGGCGAGCCGACGACGTTCGAGGTCCCGGTGAGCTGGACGTCGTTTTCACCGATGGGCGCCTTGGCAACGCCGAAGTCGAGGACCTTGACGAGCGGGGTGCCGTCGAGGCGACGGGTGAGGAACAGGTTTCCGGGCTTGAGGTCGCGATGGATGATGCCCGCCGCATGGGCCTCGGCAAGGCCGAGACAGGCCTGGCGAATGTAGAGCGCCGCGGTCGGCACGTCGAGAACGCGGACTTTGGATAGCTTCGCGAGATCGGTCCCGGTCAGCAGCTCCATCACGATGTACGGCGCTCTGCCTTCGACGCCGTAGTCCGTGACATGACAGATGTGCTCGCCCTTGAGCTGCGCCGACGCGCGGGCCTCGCGGTGGAATCGGGCGATCGCGGTCTGCTCGCCCGCCATCTCTTCAGCGAGGAACTTCAGGGCAACCTTGTGATCGAGGTGGATGTGGGTGGCCTCGACGACCAGCCCCATCCCACCGCGTCCGATGACGCGCTCGACGCGGTATTTCCCCGCCACGAGCGTTCCTGGTTGCACCAACCACAGCGTATCACCGGCGGCCCGGGCTGGCCTGCGAGTGATGAGCGGACTGCCCACAATGTTTGCGGCCGTCGGGAGCTCACGACAAGTCGCCGCGACCTTTAGGACAACGGCGCGAGCCGATGCGCTCGCGTGGGTGCATGCAGTTGAAGACTGCAATCTGCGCACCCGCGTGTCGCGAAAAACTCGGACGTGCGCAAGTTGCGCAAGGCGTTACAAGAAGATGACGGCGATCGGTTCATCGCTGATCCCCGCTGCCCGTGCGTTAGGGTGCGCGCGATGCGCCGGCTGCTGCTCGCTGTCTTGCTCGTTGGCTGCGGAGATAACGCCGACAACTCGTGTCGGTTCCAGACCGTGGCCGACGAGATCACGCCTCCACCGCTCGCAACGCCACGCTGGGCGTTTCGGCCGTGGATCTCGAAAGACATCTCGAACGGTGACGACACGCGCGCGTTCGTCGAAGGATTCAAGTCGCGCGGGATCCCGGTCGGTGTCGTCGTGCTCGATTCGCCATGGGCGACGCACTACAACACCTTCGTCGTCAACGACACGCGCTACCCGGACTTCCGGGGCATGGTCAGCGAGCTGCACGCACAGGACATCCGCGTCGTTTTGTGGACGACGCAGATGGTCAACCGTACCGGCTTCGATCTCGAGGATGGCGGCGACACTTACGTCGGTGAAGCGCCGAACTACGAAGAGGGCCAGCGCTGCGAGCTGTTCATCGACAACGGCACGGACTACCTGTGGTGGAAGGGCCTCGGCGCCGGCGTCGACTTCTTCAACCCGGAGGCGCGCGCGTGGTGGCACCACCAGCAAGACGCCCTGCTGGATGCGGGCGTCGATGGGTGGAAGCTCGACTTTGGCGATCAGTACATCAGCGATGAGGTGGTCACCGCCGCCGGGACCGTCGAGCGGCAGGCTTACTCGGAGGCGTACTACGCGGACATGTACGCGTACGGCGCCACTCGTCGCGGCACCGACAACTTCCTGACGATGGTGCGGCCCTACGACCGGTCGTATGGCTTCCCCGGGCGGTTTTACGCGAGGCCCGAGCACGCGCCGGTCGGCTGGGTCGGTGACAACCGGCGCGACTGGATCGGCATCGTCGATGCGCTCGACGAGATGTTTCGCTCCGCGGTCGCCGGCTACGTCGTGCTTGGCTCTGACATCGGTGGGTACCTCGACAAGGACGACGAGAACCTCGCCGGCGAGGGGATCCCGTTCGACACCGTCGTGTTCGCGCGATGGACCGCGCTCGGTGCACTCAACCCGTTCATGCAGCTACACGGCCGCGCGAACATCACGCCGTGGACCGTTCCCGATCACGTCGACGAGACCGTCGCGCTGTATCGCTACTGGGCATCGCT
>JAYVWH010000731.1:0-3492 GCA_043786265.1 Kofleriaceae bacterium
GACCGCGACTCAGATCGTCGCCGCAATCGCAGGCTAGCTGCGCGGGACGCTAGAAGCGGCCGCCGACGGCAAAGCCGGCGCTGTCGCGGCTGACGATCGATGGCGAGGCCACCACCGGCGAGGGTCATTGCGAGCGAACCGCTCGGGTGGGTCGTGTGTTTGCGGGCTGGCGGCAAGACTATCCGCGGTGTGCCCGGTTCGTTCCCCCGCGCGACCGTGGCTGGCGGCTAGGCACAAGCGGGTCTTGCTGGCAGGATGCCGCCATGTTTCGCCGTAGCAGCATTCTCACGCTCTCCCTAGCGCTCGCATTTGTCGCCGCCTGCAAGAAGGACAAAGGCGCTCCACCGCCGTCGAGCGGATCGGCCATGACCGGAAGCGGCTCCACAGCTGCGGGCTCGGATACTGGCTCCGGCTCCGCGATGGCGGGCTCCGGCTCCGCGGGCTCCGGCTCCTCCGCGATGGCGGGGTCGGGTTCGGATTCGGGCACGGGCTCGGGTTCGGCGATGGCGGGTTCGGATGCTGGCTCGGGGGCGAATGCCGGTTCTGCCGCCGGCTCGGGTGATTCGGCCTTCGACAAGCTGTCGCACGACGACAAGGTCAAGTTCATGAAGACGAAGGTCATGGCGCCAATGAAGGTGGCGTTCCAGAAGTTCGACGCGAAGGAGTACGCGAGCTTCACGTGCAAGACGTGTCACGGCAAGGATCCGCAGAAGAGCAAGTTCAAGATGCCGACGCCGGACCTGCCGAAGCTCGACTTCGCGAAGCTGAAGGCGGGCGACGACAAGGAGGTGGCCGAGTTCATGGCAAAGGTCGTCATGCCGGACATGGCGAAGATCCTCGGCAAGCACGAGATGACGCAGACCGAGCCGACCGGCTTTGGCTGCCTCGCCTGTCACACGCAGAAGAAATAGCCGGGCGTCAGCGCGAGAATCGTCACCGAGCCGACGCTGCCCCTGTCCGTCATCAGCCGGGTCTCCGGCCACGAGGGTCGACCGTTTGTCAGGGATGCTGAGGCCCCTAGAAAAGATATTTCATGGGACACCGGAGGCATGCCCCACGCCGACGTCAACGGTACATCGCTGTACTTCGAGGACACCGGGCCCGGTTCTACCGGGCAGACAATCGCCTTCAGTCACGGACTGTTATGGGGGACCGAGCTGTTCGCCCCCCAGATTGCCGCGCTGCGTGAGCGTTATCGCTGCATCGCCTGGGACCACCGGGGGCAGGGGCGCAGCGGTCGCGAGTACCGCCACACGATTCCCATGGAGCTCGTGTGGCAGGACGGGATCGCGCTGCTCGAACACCTTGGGGTGACCCGCACCCACATTGCCGGCCTGTCGATGGGCGGGTTTGTGGCGATGCGAATCGCAGCACGCAGACCGGAGCTCGTGGACAAGCTGGTGCTGCTCGAGACGAGCGCGGACCCCGAGCCGCTCGAGAACATCGGCCGCTATCGCATGCTGAGTGCGGTGTATCGCGCGGTGGGACCGCGACTGATCGCGAGCAAGGTCGCGCCGATCATGCTCGGTAAGTCGATCATGTCCGACAGCTCACGCAAGGCGGAGGTCGCGGCGTTCGTCAAACTCATGACGCGACGCCGAGATGTGTGGAAAGCCGTCAACGGGGTCATCGATCGCGCTGGCGTCGCGGCATGGGAGCTCGCGCAGATCCGTGCGCCCACGCTCGTCATCGTCGGTGATGAGGACGTCGCGACACCGCGCCCGAAGGCTGATGCACTGGTCGCTGCGATCGCTGGCGCGAAGCTAGCGACGATCCCGCGTGCGGGCCATTCTTCGCCGGTCGAAGAACCTACAGAGGTGACGCGCGCCATCGCACAGTTCCTCGATAGCTAGATTCTCCTCGACAGCGTCGTTGGCAACGCTTGGAAGTTCACTGCGAAGATCGCGGAGCCACACGTGTCTATCGGTTGCGAGCTCCAGGGGGGCGAGCACGTGTTCTTCGTACGCGACAACGGCGCCGGCTTCGACTTGGCATATGCCGATCGATTGTTCACCCCGTTCCAGGGCGCGCACAGCTCGCGACTGCGCGCCGGATCGTCGAACGACACGGTGGCCGGATCTGGGCAGATAGCTCACCTGGCGCCGGCGCAACATTCTACTTCACACTACCGTCGTAGACCGCTGGTGTATCGTGCAGGGGAAGTGAAGGGAAAGTCGTTGCGGTTGCTGGTGGTCGAGGACTCGGATGACGACTACGAGATCCTGATGCTCCAGCTACGCCGTGCTGGCTACGACGTCGAGAGCGAGTGCGTGCGGGACGCGGTGGGGCTCGCGACTGCGCTCACCAAGCAATGGGACCTGATCTCGACGGACTGGATGATGCCGGGCTTCGGCGGTCAGCAAGTCCTCGCGACATTGAGTGAGAAGGCGATCGAGACGCCGTGCATCGTGATCTCCGGGACGCCAAGCGAGGAGGCGGCCGTCGAGGCGCTGCATGCCGGGGCGCTTGACTTCATGTCGAAGGACAAGCCGTTGCGGTTCGTTCCGGCGGTCGAACGTGCGCTTCGCGAGGCCGACCAGCGGCACGCGCGCCGCGTGATCGAACGCGAGCTCCGGCTGAGCGAGGAGCGGTTCCGCGCGAACTTCGAGCTCGCGCCGGAGGCGATCGTCACATACGACGCGCAGGTCCGGCAGATCATCGATGCCAACGAGAGCTGGGTGAAGCTGTTTGGCTATTCCAAGGATCAGGCGCGAAGGCTCGCGCTCGGCGGGCTGAGCGCCGAGCGTCAGGCCGATGGCCGGTTGTCCGTCGAGTGCGCTGCCGAATATCTGGAGACGGTGTGGAGTGGCGACGTGCCGGTAACTGAGTGGATCAGTCGTGACGCCCACGGGAACGAGTTCCCCACCGAGATGCGGATGTCGGTCCTGCCGTCGTCGTCGCAGCAGCTCCTGCGTATCAGCGTGATCGATCTGCGCGAGCGGCACCGGATCGAGGAGATCCGTCGTCGCGCGATCGAGCTCGAGCTGCAGAACCGGCGCATTCAGGAAGCGAACCGGCTCAAGAGCGAGTTCCTCGCGAACATGTCGCACGAGCTGCGCACGCCGCTCAACGCGATCATCGGCTTCGCCGAGCTGTTGCACGACGATCAGGTCGATCCGAGCTCCCCCCAGCACAAGGAGTTTCTTGGCGACATTCTGACCAGCGGGCGGCACTTGCTCCAGCTGATCAACGATGTGCTCGACCTCGCCAAAGTCGAGGCCGGAAAGCTCGACTTCAGGCCCGAGCCCGTCGTGCTGCGCAAGTTGATCGACGAGGTGGTGTCGATCACCCGCACCACGGCCGCGGCCAAGCGCATCGTGGTTTCCGTCGACGTTGCCCCCGAAGTCACCGGCATCGTGCTCGATCCGAACCGGTTCAAGCAGGTTGCCTACAACCTCGTGTCCAATGCGTTGAAGTTCACGCCCGACGCCGGCCGCGTGATGATCCGCGTCTCACCCGACGCGGCCGATTCATTCCGTTTCGAGGTCGAGG
>JAYVWH010000732.1:0-4486 GCA_043786265.1 Kofleriaceae bacterium
CCGCGATAGTCCGCGCCCGCGAGCGCGATGCGATGCGCGCGTCCCGCGGACACCGCTGCGCGTGTTTGATCCTTGTGCCCGACGGGATACTGCGCAAGACCGTGCGTCCACCGCACGACGCTCGCATGCACGGGATCGACATCGGCGTCGAGCACGCGCGCGAGGTCACGAATCGCGACCTCGATCAGCTCCGCATCGGGCAGCGCGGTCGCCTCCGGATCGCGACCGCCGCCATAGATGCACCGCAGCAATGCCGTTCCGGCCGGAGCGCGATCCGGCCACACCGTCGACTCGAACACGATGCCGAGGACACGCGGATCCTCGCCGCTCGCGACGAGCGCGCCAAATCCGTCCGCTGCCGCAGGGACGTCCGCGGC
This sequence comes from Kofleriaceae bacterium, assembly GCA_043786265.1. Taxonomy (GTDB): domain Bacteria; phylum Myxococcota_A; class Polyangia; order Haliangiales; family Haliangiaceae; genus JABFXX01. Next base: position 378 of record JAYVWH010000732.1, read on the forward strand.
GTTGACGCCGAGATAGACGAGCGCGACCGGTGAGCGCACAAAGCCGCGCAGCTTCGCAGCGAGCTCGGGCATTGCGTCGACGACCGAGGCACCGTCGACAGCGGAGGTCGCGAGCACGACGGCATCCCACCGCTCACCGTCAACGAGCACGCCACGGTCCACCGGAGCGAGCGACCTCACACGGGCCTTGGTGTGGAGGCGTGGTCCGAGTGCGCCCGCGAGTCCGTCGACGAGAGCGCCGAGACCACCCACCGGGGCGTAGAGCCCACGGCCGGTGCCTTTCGCCGGTTTCTTACCAGTCACGCGCGCGAGCAAACCGCCGGCGGCCTGCTTCGCGAGCCCGCGGACGATTCCGCCCCGCGCGTCGAGCGCAGCGAACTTCGGGAACCCCGCGTCGACGGAGACCTCGTGGGAGTCGGCCGCGAACACGCCGGTCACCAGTGGCGCGATGAACGCGCGGGCTGCTTCTGGTCCCAGGCGGCGCGACGCCCATGCGTGCATCGACTCGTCCTCGCCCTGCATGCGTGGCTTCGCGAACGGCTCGCGCAACAGGGCCAGCTTGCCGCGCCACGTCAGTAGCTCCGTGCGGGCAAGCTCGATCGGATTGCGCGGAACAGCTCGCAGCTCGCCGTCGATGAACACCCAGCGGCGCTTCGCTCGGTCCGATGCACGCTCGACGGGCACGCCGAGCTCGTTGCACATCGCGAGCGCTCCGCGCGCAGGCCCCGCGAGAAAGGAGCTCGCCGCGTGCTCGCGTAAGAACCCGTCGACGCGCGACGTGCTAATGACGCCGCCGGCGCGCTCGCTCGCCTCGAAGACATGCGCATCGAAGCCCTCTGCCACCAGCGCATGGGCCGCTGCGAGTCCACCGATGCCACCGCCGATGACAGCGACGCGCATGCTCATGTCCGCGTAGACAGCTCGCGCACTGCGGTCACCATCGCGCGCACGTGCTCGGGATCGGTATCGGGCAGGACGCCGTGACCGAGGTTGAAGATGTGACCGACGGCGCCCGCACGCGCGAGGATGTCGGCCACGCGGGTACGGATCTCGCCCGGCGGCGCGAACAGCGCACCGGGATCGAGGTTGCCTTGCAACGCCACACCATCTCCAACCCGGCGGCGAACCACATCGATTCCCACGCGCCAGTCCACGCCGAGGACATCGGCTCCGCTCGACGCGTAGTCATCGAGGTACGGAGCGCAACCGTTGACGAAATAGATGATCGGAACGTTCTTCGCCTTGAACGCTGCCGAGCCGCGCACCATTTCGATGACGCGCTTGGCGTAGCGCAACGGATACTCGCGGAAATCGCCGGGCGAGACGATGCCGCCCCAGCTATCGAACAGCTGAACACAGTCGACGCCGGCCTCGATCTGCGCGGCAAGGAATGTCGCGCAAGTTTGGGCGAGCTTGTCGAGGAGCACGTGCGCGTCGGCCGGCGCGCCATAGAGAAGCTTCTTGGTGTGCGCGTAATCCTTCGAGCCGCCACCCTCGACCGCGTAGGTCAGCATCGTCAGCGGTGCGCCGGCAAAACCGATCAGCGGCACGCGGCCAGCCAAGCTGGTCTTGATCTGCCGGATCGCTTCCATCGTGTACGGCATCGTGCTGACAGGATCGGGGACCACGAGCGCGTCGATTGCGGCACGGTTGCGGACGGGCGTGCCGATCTTGGGGCCCGCGTCGGGGAACGTCACGTCGATGCCCATCGGAGGCAGCGTGATCAAGATGTCCGAGAACAAGATCGCCGCATCGAAGCCGTACTCGTCGATCGGCTGCAACGTGACCTCGCACGCGAGCGCCGGCGTGCGGCACAGATCGAGAAACGAGGCGCGCGCACGGACCGCACGGTATGCGGGCAAGTACCGACCCGCTTGTCGCATCATCCAGATCGGCGTCCGCTCGACAGCCTCCCGCCGGCACGCGCGCAAGAACAGGTGGTCGGACATCGCTGGGGATTGTAGTGATAATCCGCGCGCGATATCGGCCGGCAGGCCCCCAAGTCCCCGGGATCGATGGGTCGAGGTCGTTGCCTCACGAGCAGGGAATCGCCTATGATTTCGCGAATTCCTCGATGGCCGGTGCTGCATTCAGTATCAAGCTTCGCTGCGCCTCGTGGCCCCAGCTAGCGACCATCTATCGGCGCGATCTGAGCCGCGGTCAGATGTTTCTCAAAGCATCGACCCAGCCGCCGCTTGGCACGATCGTCCGCATCGACCTCGAGCTCCCGAGCGCCACCGTGATCGAGCTCCAGGGCACGATCGTCAAGCACGTCACCGATCCGCAGCGCGGTGCCGGTGTCGACCTCGCGCTCGATCCACTACCGACGAAGAGCGTGTGGATGATCGAGAGCGCGCTCGCGGCCGAGAACAAAGTCCGCGCTGCGACCGGCGGAGATAGCGCACCGATTTCTGCGTCTGCGGGCACTGCATCCGCGTTGTCGGATGGCGAAGAGGTTGCGGCTGCCGAGGCCGAGCTGATCCGCGCACTGGAAGCCGAGGCTGAATCACTGCGCAAGCTGAACCCGTTCCTCGTGCTCGGCGTCGGCTACGAGACCACCGACACCGACGTGCGCGCGGCGTTCGGCGAGCTGACCAAGCGATATCACCCGGATCGTTTCGTGCGGTACCAGTCGCAGAAGCTCCGGCAGATCGCCGCCGAGATTTTCATCCTGATCCGCGACGCGTATCGCCGCCTCGCCGACGACAAGGGCCGCCAGCAGGTGATCAGCACGCTCGGACCCAAGATCCCCACGCGCGCGCAGACCCAGCCACGCGGCTCCGGCCCGCCCGCCGCCGCAATCCCCCCGCGCGCACAGACGGCGCCGCCTGTCGCGACCACCGCGCCCGCCGCTGTGCCGCCGCGTGCCACCACTGGAGCCGTGGCCCGTGTCGCCGTTCCGCCGGTCCCGCCCAGGCCCGGCAACGATTCTCCAACCGCGCTCAATCCCCACGACGCGCCGACGAATCAGAGCGGCAAACCGGCCGAGCTCGCGAACACCGAGCTGGCCAAAACGGACGAGCTCGCGATTCCCGCCGAGCGTCCGCGTGAGCGCTCCGGCGGCATTCGTGCACCTGGAAGCACGCCCGCAAAGGGTCTTCCTGCGGTCCCGGCGCAGGTCTCCCCGGTCGCCGCCACCGACAAGCTCGCGTCGCAGCCGATCAAGAAACCGCCAGTCGCCGCTGAAGGCGATACCAGCGCGCTCGAAGCCTTGATCGACGAGGGCAAGCTCGAGGACGCGATCAACGGCTACCGCGCGCTCGCCAAGAGGTCACCCGGCGACAAGTCCGCGCGTGCCGGCATCGAGCTCGTGGAAGGAATGCGCGCCCTCCTGGGACGCGATCGTATGGAAGCGGCGCAACGGTTCGAAGCAGCGCTAGAGCTCGATCCATCCAACGAACGAGCAGCACGCGAGCTCGCCGATATGCGACGCCAGGCCACCAACGAGCGTAAGGGGCTGTTGTCCCGCCTCATGGGCAAGAAGGAGACGCCATGAGTCGGATCATCGGTATCGATCTAGGCACGACCAATTCGTGCGTTGCGGTTCTCGACGACAAGGGACAACCGACCACGCTGGTTGCCGCCGATGGCGAGCGCACCACTCCGTCGTGGGTGGGTTGGGCGCCGGACCTCTCGATCACTGTCGGAACGCGCGCGCGTCGCCAGGCGGTGACCAACGCGAACGCGACGGTGTACGGCGCGAAGCGTCTGATCGGCCGCAAGGTCAACGCCGAGGACGTCGCGTGGTTTGCCAAGCTCGCGCCGTTCCGCATCGTCGCTGCGCCAAATGGCGATGCCTGGGTCCGCGTGCACGGCCAGCCGATCAGCCCGCAGGAGATCGCAGCGCACGTCCTGCGCCGTCTGCGCTCGGTCGCCGAGGAAGCGCTCGGGGAACCGGTCACTCGCGCCGTCGTCACGGTGCCCGCGTACTTCGACGACGCGCAGCGCCAGGCCACTCGCGACGCAGGCCAGATCGCGGGCCTCGACGTGATGCGCATCCTCAACGAGCCGACCGCAGCCGCACTCGCGTACGGCGCGCACCGCGTTCGCGAGGGGCGGCGCCTGATCGGCGTGTTCGATCTCGGTGGCGGCACGTTCGACGTGTCGGT
>JAYVWH010000733.1:0-3092 GCA_043786265.1 Kofleriaceae bacterium
GCGATCGCCGCACCGAGTGCCGGCAGGTCAGCCGCGGCGACGCCCTTGCGCCATGCCGTGGTCTCGCCAGTCGGCAGGTAGTCGCTCATCTTCGCCATCGGGGCGTTGTCGAGCGGCGTCGGGACCGCGATGGCCGTCTGGTAGACGCCTTGGTCGTCGTAGTACGCGAACAGCGGCGTGAGGTGGTTGAGCGTCGAGTGACAGTTTGCGCAGATGACTGCGGACGTGTCCTGGAAGTTGATCCGACCGCCACCGTTGGTCGGGCTCGCGATCGAGTTGAACGGCCACACGCCGGTGTAGGGCGCCGCGCCGCCAACGTCTGTCGACGTCGTGTTGATCTCGGCGGGGAACTTCGTGCAGACGAACGTCTCCTGCACCCAGCGGGCGCGACGGAAGGCGAGGTTGCCGAAGTACTGCGACATCACGCCGGGGTTGGTGAGCACGCCGGCCTTGGGGCCGTTGTTCATGCACTCCGCAGCGGCGAACGTGTTGGCTGTCGCGTCGAACGTGGGGCAGTTGCCCGAGCTCGCCGTGAACAGATTCATGTACGAGCCGTTCTCGACGGTCAGCTTCGCGGCGAACGCCGGAGCGGTGTCGAGCATCGCGGACTCACCCATCTTGAAGGTGTCGCGCCAGAACGACATCATCTGTCGCGCGAACTGGGGGCGACCCATGAAGTTCTGGATGAGGCCCTCGTAGGCCGCCTTCTGCGCGGTGAGGTCACCCGCGTTGGCGACCTGGTTGATCTCGGCAATCGTGGGGAGCTCGCCGGTCAGGCGAAGCGCCGCGATGCGAAGCGCCGCGTTATAGTCAGTGTCGCGAGAGTTGAGCGTCTGCTCGAACTGATCGCCAGAGCCTGATCCGCTTCCGGATCCAGAGCCGGAGCCCGAACCCGTGCCGTCGTCTCCTTGGTCGGAGCTACAGGCGGGAGCCGCGATAGCGGCAACCAATAGCAGTGCTGAGATCCTCTTCATGGGGCTCCTTTACTGGGACGTTTTTTCGGCTTGGACCCAGACGTCCACGGCCGCTTTGAAAGTGGTGAAGTTGGCCTGCGCGGCAAACTTGAACGGATGGTTGGTGGCTTGTGCCGGGTTCGGTGCGATGTAAAAGCCGCTGGCGTTGGTATCGGAGAAGTTGATGCGCGTACGCGCCTGGTCACACACGGTCTGCAGCGTCACGTCATCGGTCGCCGCGATGCCAACGAGGTCCATCGCGCCGCGTGCGTTGGCGTTGTTGTTGTTCGCGTGGCAGCTACCGCAGCTGGCCTGCAGCGGCGCCTTCGCATTGGTCTTGAACGACGCGAGCTGCTTGCAGCCCGACGTCACCGTGCCGCCACCACCGCCGCCACCGGTGTCGGGGCGGTAGCGATCGACGACCTTGAAGTGGATGGTGATCTGGTTGGTTGGCGTGAAGTTGATGAACGCCGCGGTGCCGCCGCCGATCGGCGAGGGCATCGCGCCCGCCATCATGTTGAGCTTGACGTTGAAGAACCGGTCGAGCGTGTCCGGGATGGGGTCGCCTTGGGCCGGCCGGGACACGAACAGCGGGTGCTCGAGGTACACGCCTTCGGTGCCGCCGACGAGGGCGAGGTTTGTCAGGTAGAGGTCCTGCGACAGCGGCTGCGCGACGAACTTGATCTTTGCGCCCGCCCAGCCATCGACCAGGTTGGCGATGTCGACGTAGTTGATGGGGCAGGTCGGGTCGCCGGGCATTCCAGCGGTGCAAAGGAGGGGGGTGAAGGCTGCAGTCTCCAGGCCGGTGTCTACAGTCCCAGCGGACCCGGCTGCAACACGTTCTGCCTGCACCCACTGAAGCATCTCGCTGGTTTGCTGTGCGGTGAGCGCGGGGCCGGAGTGGGCACCCTTCGTAAGTAGCCGAGACGACTGGGGGGCATCGAGGTTGATGACCGGCGGGTCGAAGGTCAGGAGGGCGGTGCGCTGCGCCATCGCATCGGCACCCGCCATGAAATCAATCATCGGAGCGGAGCCCGCGTGGCAGCTGATGCAGTAGGTCTCGAGGAGCGGTTTCGCCTTGTCGATATAGGTCTTACGGGCCGCTGTCTCCTCGACGGTGATGGTGGAACCCTTGTCCCCATCGATCAGGCCGCTACAGGCGGACAGAGCGAGGGCTGCCAGCGCGGGGGCCGACAGGCGAACCATTCCTAGGTGTTTGACGAGGGTCTCCAACATGGCGCGACGAGACTGCAAGCCGCGTACGTTGTTTGAGCCGAGCCGTCGCATCGTGGAACCCATCGTACAGCAACGGTCATGCCGTCAGTGTACGGAGCATGCACAATTCCAACTACGCGGAATCGTAGGAGGGTGGGGATCGGTATCCCACATGAGGCCCGGGGTCGACACCCCCACCTGGGGCTTTGCGTGCCCGTCGCGCAAATTATTGAAAACGCGAGTCCGGAATGTGCAACATCAACAGCTTGAGTCGATCTTCGCGACCTCGGTTGTGGCTACTCGCGTGGTTGGGTCTGGTGGCCCTGGTCCCCAGCTGTGGTCGCGGCATCGATCTCGGCCCCCGGGATGGCTTCGACGCGCCGACGGTCACGAACGCAGTGTGCGTTGCAGCTCGGTCGCCGTCTGGGTCGAGCCGTCATGGCTCCAGCCTGGGGGAGCGAACATGTAGCCGAGCTTGGCGCGCAGCGTCGGGGCGCGGCGAACGTCCTTGGCGATCGCGACGACCTCGTGGAAGCCGACCCTCACGAGGTTATGGGTCTCGATGTCCTTGGTCAGGCCGTAGACGACCTTCTCGGTCTCGGGCGCAAATGTCCCGAACAGGCGATCCCAGATGATGAAGATGCCGGCGTGGTTCTTGTCGAGGTAGCGGACATTCTTGCCGTGGTGCACGCGGTGGTGCGACGGCGTGTTCATGATCCACTCGAGCGGACCGAGTCGATCGATCGCCTCCGTGTGGAGCCAGAACTGATAGAGCAGCGACGACGCCTGCGCGGTCAGGATCATGATCGGCGGGAAGCCGACGAGCGCGAGCGGCGCCCAGAAGATCGGGCCCGTGAACGGCGTCAGCAGCGCCTGGCGCAGCGCGGTCGACAGATTGTAGTGCTGGCTCGAGTGATGGTTGAC
>JAYVWH010000734.1:0-2666 GCA_043786265.1 Kofleriaceae bacterium
GCTTCATCACGTAGCCGTACACGGTGTCACCCTTGGCACCCTTGAACGAGAACTGCTCGTACTCGCCCCACGCGATCTTCGCGACGCGCTCCTTGTTGAAGTTCGTCAGCTGCTTGAGGTCACTGCCGTCCGCCTTCATCGTGAACAGCTCGGCCGGCATCTTGAGGTTGTCCTTCGAGAACACGAGCCGATCGCCGGCGACGCGGACCGAGTTATTGGAGCCCTTCTCGGCCAGCAGCTTCGGCGTCCCGGTCCCGAGGTCGATCGAAAAGATCGACTGGTTCCCGAGGTTGTCGGCGTACGTGTAGATCGTCTTGCCGTCGTTGCTCCATGTGATCGCGCTCGCCGAGCGATCCCAGCTGTCGGCGACGACCTTGGTCTTCTTCGACGCGACGTCGTAGAGCGTGATGCGCTCGCGATCGGCCTCGAAGCCGGGGCGCTTCATTGCGAGGATCGCGATCGTGCTGCCGTCGGGAGAGAATGACGGGTCGAAGTCGTATGCCTTGTTGTCCGCAGTGATGTCGACTGGCTTGCCCTTGCCGTCGGTCGAGATCAGAAACACGTCCGTGTTGGTCGTCAGCGCGATCTCGCGTCCACCGACGCGCGCGAGGTATGCGAGCCACTTGCCGTCGGGCGAGACGGTGACTTCCTCCATGCCACCAAACGGGTGGATCGGCGTATCGGTCGTGAGCCCCGGCGTGAGGTCGCGAACGTCGCTGTCGCTCGACCACATGAACAGGTGGCTGAACTTGCCGTCCTCCCACTGATCCCAGTGGCGGAACAGCAGCTGGTCGTAGACGCGGGCCTTGCTCTTCTTCTTGGCTGCAGCTTCATCTTTCTTTGCAGACTCGGCCAACGTCTTGGCGTCGGGCCACACGTCGATGGCGAGCACGAGGCGCTTGCCGTCTGGCATGAGCGTGAAGCCGTTGAGGTCCGCGCCGACCTTGGTGACCTGTTCGGCCTCGCCGCCGGTTGGCTTGATCCGCCAGACCTGCGAGCTGCCCGACCGCGTCGACATGAAGTACAGCCACTTGCCGTCTGGCGACCACCGCTGGCCGGTATCAGCGTCGGGACTGGTCGTGAGGCGGGTCACGGCCCCGCCGTCGATGGCGGTCAGCCAGATGTCAAAACGCCCCTTGTTGGCGTCCATGTCCGTCTCGCGAACGCTGAATGCCACCCACTTGCCGTCTGGCGACACCTGAGGGTCGGCGACCCTTTGCATCGCTAGCATGTCGTCGACGGTGAGGCCGTTTTTGGCGTGGGCGGAAACGCCCATCGCGGTGAACACCAGCACGGCCCACATCGTCTTCGTTCCGAACATGGCCGGGTACTATCACGATCGAGTACCGTCGGCCCGGGTGATGTCCCGCCTGCTCGCCATCGGCGTGATTGTCGCTGCCTGCAGCTCGACGCCAAAGCGCGTCCACAAGCCGGGCGAGGAGTACCTCGACAAGATCGAGATCGAGGGTAACCATGCGATCTCGTCCGACTACCTCATCCGTGGTCTCGCCCTCCATCGCACACAGGAAGTCGGCCGCGGCCTCGACGAGTACCAGCTGAGCCTCGACCTCACCCGCATCGAAGGCGAGTACCTGCGGCACGGCTACTTGGCCGTGATCGTCGAGCCGCGTGTCACGCTCAAGGGCGACGCAGCGACACTGATCTTCAAGGTCACGGAGGGGCCACGCGCGAAAGCGGTCGTGCAGATCGAGGGGCTCCCGCCCGAGGTACCGCTCGCCGACGCACGCAAGCTGATCGCCCTGCCCGAAGGCGCGCCGTTCAACTACGTCGCGTTCGACGAGGCAAAAGTCCCGCTGCTCGCGCTGGTCGAGGATGCCGGGTATGCGCACGCCGAGCTCGACGCGACGGTGCTCGCGGATCGGGCGAACAACCGCACCACGCTGCGCTATACATTCTATGCCGGGCCGCGGGTCACGTTTGGTGAGGTCGAGGTCGTCGGTGCGACCGGCGCGCTCGCAAGGATCGTTCGCGAGCGCGCGACGATCCACCAGGGCGAGTCCTACTCGACGAAGGCGGTCGCGTCGACCCAGGCCGCGATCTATGCGGTCGGTCGGTTCGGCTCGGTGCGCGTCGACGTCGATCGCACGGGCGTCGCGACCGTCGTGCCGGTCAAGATCTCGGTGACGATCGCCAAGCAGTGGGAAGCGCGGGCCGGTGCTGGCGGCGGCATCGATTCGCTGACCTACCAGGCGCGGTTGCGGTTTTCACTCACGCACGCCGGCTGGCCAACGCCGCTGTCTACGCTCGGCATCGAATTCCGTCCGGCGCTGAGCCTGGCGCGCGACACTTGCGGTTACGACCTGTGGAACTGCAAGGTCGATCCACGACTGCGCCTGATCGGCACGGCGAAGCAACAAGATCTGTTTCTCCGCGGCCTCGACGGCGTTCTAGAAGGCGGGCTCGACTACCTCGCGCTCGAGGCCTACACGCTCCAGGGAGCTCGCGTGCACCTCGGCCTTGATTTGCCGCTGTCGCTGCGCCGTCTCCACGCGCAGGCGGGCTGGCAGCTCGGCGCATACCAGTTCGTCGCCATCCATCCAGCGATTGACGCGGCGACCCGCGCCGAGCTGCGCATCGATCAAAACTTCGAGCGCGTCGCCGCGTTCACCCAGGCGGTCTCGCTCGACTACCGCGACGATCCGATC
>JAYVWH010000735.1:0-2635 GCA_043786265.1 Kofleriaceae bacterium
TGATCGGGGCTTCAGCTCGATGACGTGTGCGTCCTGTCTTCGCGTCGCGGTCCTCGTGCTTGTCGGCTGCCAGTCGGCGTCGAATGACAAACCCCGCCCCGAAGCCAACACCGCGGAGACAAAGCCGGCGAGGCGGGACGATCGCCGTGCGCCAACACATGTGGCGCCACCCGCAGACCTGGCCGCGCCGCCCGCGGACGCACACAAGACCGACAGGGGAGTGTTCTACAAGTTCTTGGCTCACGGCGAGGGCAAGGAGCACCCCATCGCCAGCAGCCAAGTCAAGGTGCACTACGTCGGGTGGACCAGCGACGGCGAGAGCTTTGGCAATTCGCCGACCGACGCGCCAATCCCGATCGCGCGCGTGATTCCCGGCTGGGTCGACGGCCTTCAGGTGATGGTCGTCGGCGATAAAGCGCGGTTCTGGATTCCGGAGGAGCTCGCCTACCAGGGACGCCCCGGACGTCCTGCAGGCATGCTCGTGTTCGATGTCGAGCTCCTCGGCATCTTGCCGGGCGATCCTGACAGCCCGCCCCCGCCGCTCGATCTCACGGCTGCCCCGGTCGTGAAGCGGCGCTTCCCATCTCCGCACCGACTTCCACCCGGTACCTCGATCCAGAATCCGATGGCCACGCCGACTGGCACCAGCGAGCACTAGCCCGAGGCAGCGCACCATCAATCGCATGACGTGCACATCCGTGCACAACGCGGAAATGACTGGGACTCTAGCCGGTGACACCTCTTCCCGGTCTGCCGGGGGCGAGCCCACCAGGTACCCGAAACCAGGTGCCCTCGCGAGGGCACGTCCCTTGCGACAGCGACGACCAATGCGTTTGTCCCTTGTCGTACTCGCCGCGCTGTTCGTCTCCGGGTGCATGGTTGGTGGTCCCGATGAAGCCACCAGCTCCGACTCCGACGACCCGACGGAAGACGACCTCCCGCCGCTGACGTCCGAGGCCGCGCTCGGCAACAACGGGCGCACGGCGTTCAACTACTTCGTCGCGAAGGGCCTCAGCGCGGAGCAGTCCGCGGGCATTGTCGGAAACCTGATGCAGGAGTCGTCGGTGCGTCCCACGGCCGTGGAGTACGGCGGCGGCCCGGGCCGCGGAATCGCGCAATGGTCGCTCGGCGCCCGCTGGAATTCAGGTAGCTCGAGCCTGGTGTCGTTCGCCACGCGCACCGGTGGAAACCGCTGGGCCCTCGCGACCCAGCTCGACTTCGTCTGGCACGAGCTCACGACGATCTCGAGCTACGGCCTCTCGGAGCTGCGCGCGGCGTCGACCGTCACGCAAGCAACCGTCGTGTTCCAGAACAAGTACGAGGTGTGCGGCACCTGCTCGCAGACCAAGCGCCTGCAGTACGCGCAACAGACCTACAACGATTACGCCAATACCAGTGGCGGCACGGGGACGGGCACAGGCTCGGGTGGTGGCACGGGGACCGGCAGTGGTGGCACCGGCAGCGGTGGCGGATCGGGCGACGTGCCGAGCAACACTTGCTACTCGGGAACGCTCGCGCGCGACGTGCCGGCGAACACCTGCGTGGAGAGCATGTACGATGGCCTCTGGTACCAATGCGCGTACGGTCAGTGGGTCGATCGCTGGAGCGACCCCGATGCGTGCAACGGCGAATACCCGCTGTAGTCGCATCGAGCGTCCTCGCAACCACGTTAGGTTCCCGACGCCATGTCGACCTCGGATCGAATCTTCCCGCTGTGCGAGCTGCTACTGGGCGCTGCGTATGCCGATGACCAGTTTCATCCGCAGGAGAAGACGGAGATCCGAGCACTCCTCGTCGAGCTGGCTGGTGAGCTGCGCGTGGAAGTCGAGGCATGCATCGCGTCGTTCGAGCCCGCGAAGTTCGACCTGAGCTCGATCATCGGGATCTTCCGCGACGACAGCGAGGAGGAGCGACACAAGCTCCTGCTCCTCGTGAGCACGGTGATCGAAGCCGACGACGAGATCGACCTCGCCGAGAACGAGTATCTACGCACGCTCGCGACCGCGCTCGCACTTCCGCCGTCGGCCCTCGAAGGGCTCACGCTTGACGTCGAGATCGAGGAGGTCAAGGACACCTTCAACGCCGTACGCAAGAGTCCGCCCCCGGTTCCGGTCCGGTCGCGCGCGTAACCGAATGGCTCCGTCCGGCATCACACCGGCGTGAAGGCACCGCCCTGGCGTCGCCCACGCCCTCAAGGCTCGGGCGCGAAGATGACCGCGCCACAGATACAACGCGCGCGTGCACGCGCCGAGGCGGCGGGCCGCCGGTATCCGAACCTCATCGACAACATGGCGATCCTGCGTGAGGACCGCGGCGGTTGGCCTCCTTGGCACCTAAGGCTTCGAAGTCGTGCGTATAGTGACCTTCGTAGACCACTCGTTCCAACTTTCGTTCCATGTGTCCGGGGCCGCGGATGATCAACGGGACGAGCAGGTTCATCGAATTCGGTGTTCTTGCCCGACATCAAGCGGTGCTGCCCCTGATGGAAGCCATTGTCCGACGTGAACACGATGTACGTGTTGTCGAGCTCACCGGTGGCGGTCGTCTGGCAACCCTTGAAACGTCGTCGGATAACTATGCGCCGTCGATGTACGGCGTGCTCGGCTCGACCGGGCCGCTCGCACACGGCCTCGGC
>JAYVWH010000736.1:0-5427 GCA_043786265.1 Kofleriaceae bacterium
TCCAGCAGGGCGTCACGAACAGCTCGGCGTTCGTGTCCGACCTGGTCCACTCGATCTCCGACTGGTGGAGCTCGAAGGACAAGGCGCACGAGCTCGTGAATAACAAGCTCCCGTCCATCCTGCCCGCCGCCAAGAACAAGGAGCTCATCGAGTCCCTGTTCGGCTGGTACTGCAAGGAAGACGACCAGAAGGCGATCCTTCAGGTGCTGAACGAGATGAAGGCGCACGGCCAGATCGGCACGATCGACGGCGGTCTGAAGTACCGGATCCTGGACCATAGCGACGGCGCCAACCACCGTGCAGCCGCAGCACTCGTTGGCCTCACGCCGTGGAAGTGAGCGTCGCTGCCACCGAGGTCGCCCGCCGGTTCGCCGCCGCGCTTGCTGCGCGCGACGAGACGGCGGCTCGCTCGTGTGCGTCCGCTTGGGTCGCAGACCGCGACGGTCCGGCGCGTCTCTACAACCAGCTCGTGAGCGCGCCAGTCTCGCTCGACGTGGTCGGTGACGCGGAGACCGGCACGGGGACGCGCGCCGCTCAAGCGGTCGGCATCGTGCACGGCGGTAAGATCGTCGAGCGCCAGATGCTGCTGTGCGAAGGTGAGCCGATGCTGATCGCCGGTGTCGCGACCAGCGCGCCACACGTCGGCCACTTTCTGGCGGGCACCGTACCGGCCGTGATCGCGTGGGCTGACCTGACCCCCGATCCGGATGCGCGCGCGGCCGCCGAGGAGCTCGCGAGCGCGCTTGTCAGCGCCGCCGGCGGCACCGAGCCGGTCGAGGCCCCCGGCAATGTGGGTGTGATCGCCTACGTCGCGAACCTGGTCGCGGGCGGCGCACGGCTGGCGGTCGTCGACGCGCGCGGGCTGACCACGCTCGGGCGAGCGGCCGTCGAGATTCTGGCCACGCCCAACAGCGGGGAGCCGGAGACCTTGGTGCTGTATCGGGACGCCGATGGGTGGCGTGCATGGACGCCGTTCTTCTCCGCGACCACGTTCGTCGCCCCCTGACGTCAGCCGCGCGGACCACCTTCGAGTTGAATGCGGCTAGAATGGGTCTCCTCGGAAGGTAACCGTGAAGATCAAACCCGTATTCGTCGACAAGGTGAGGCGCTTCTCGTTGGACGTCGATGAGGACACCGGACGCACGTTCGTCTCGATCCCCGTCCGCAACACGATGGTCGAGTACGACGAGTGGTATGAGGTCGACAAGGAAACGTTCGCCAAGTACCAGGCCGACCCCACACTCGCGCACGAACTGGTCGCGAAAGCCAAGCGCCGCGAGGTCGATCACTTGCTGTTGCTCAAGCCGGGCAGCGATCGCGGCGTCCCTGAATGATCAACCTGTGTACCGCCTTCGGCGCTGCTGCGCGGTCCGGCAAAGCCGGACCGCGCGATCTGACTCAGTTCCGCGCGAGCATCACGGCGGTCTGCGAGTAGGCCGACGACGCCCAGAACTGCGCGAGTGCGTCGAGCTTGTCGCTGAGCGTGCCGTCGCGATCGACGAGCGCGTTCTGATACGCGAGCTTGGCCTGGACCGGAATCGTCCCCGTCGCGATGCGTGCGGCGCGGGCACTGGCGCGCGCGGTGCGCTCGGCGATCGCGAGGATGCTTGCGAACGCCTTGTCCTGCTCGATCTTTTGCACACGACCGGAGCCGTCGTCGGAGACATCAGCGCCCAGCGAGTAGTACTTCGCGATCAGCTCCGCTGCGTGGAAGTACGCGAGCTGGCTGCCGGCGAGCGAGAGCAGGCCCCACGGCAGCGACTGCTCGCCCCACTTCGCACGCAGCTCTGCGGGCGTACCGTCGAGCGACGCGAGCTGGGCGCCACGAAACGCCACGAGGTAGTCGGGCTCCTTGAAGGCGATCTGCTGGCGGGCTTCATCCTCGGAGATCTTGGCGTGCTCGGCGTACGGCTGCACGAGCAGCGTGTCGAAGTAGGTCAGGCCCGCGGCACCTGCGGACTGAAACGAGGTCGCCATGCGGCGAACGTTCGGCAGTGAGCACATATAATTGATGTCGGCGGCGCCGGTGATCTCGAGCTGCTCGGTCGCCAATGTCGTCTCGCCGACGGTCTTCGCGACGTAGAGCAACGTGGGCACGACGATGCCGATCACGCTCTCGGCAGTCGCGTCGGAGCCGAGCGTTGCGCTCGACTTGCCCTTGAACGTGGCGACGTGTGCTTTCGCGATCTCGACGGCGTGCGTCGCGAGCGACTGGAAGATCCAGCCGCGCAGGCCGGCACGGAACGCCGCCATCATCTGCAGGTGGCCACCCATCGTTGGTGGGCGCATCGCGCCGATCTTGGTGAGCACGCCTTTGGTGAGGTCGGCGAGGTTGTCATTCTTCGCGAGCAGGGCGACCGCCTCGTCGATCTTGCCGGTCTGCACGCGGGCGAGGACCTCGTACGCCTGGTTTGCCGTCTGCGCGTAGAGCGATGCAGTGAACATGCGCGCGTATGCAGCGCCGGTGAGGCCGCGCTTGAACATCTGCTCGGCGGACTCGCCAAACCGCTTCGATGTATCGCGCAGGTACTCGAGCACCGGCGGCATGCGACCCACGCTCTCGAGCTGGAGGATCGCAGCCCATTCGCTCGATAGCTTCTGTTGCCACGCCCTGTAGCGCGTCTCGACGCTCTTCGCCGTCGCCGGATCGAGTGCCATGTCGGTCTCGGGTACCGGCAGCGGTCGCGGCAAGATCTGACCGGTGAGCAGTGTGTACGCGTCGTGGACGTCGGCGACCTCGACCGCCTTGGCGTTGTGATCCTTCGCGAGCTTCTCGAGATCGATCACGTCGCCAGTCTTCGCCGACTTCGAGTAGCGCGTGCCGATCGGATAGCCGAGGCGCATCTTGCCCTTCTCGATCGCGGCGAGGAACTTCTCCGGAATGCCGTCGACGGGGCCAAACGTTCCGTCGGGATTGATCATGCCGGTCATCGTCGCGGTCGGATCGATCTTCGCGCCCGTGATCGATGCGAGGAACGCTGCTGCGATCAGGCCCGACGCCGACGCACCATCGATGTGTCCCGACGACGATGCAGAGAACGTGAAGTCGGTGAGGTCTTTGCCGAGTGCGGTCGCCGCGACGAACGCCGAGACCCAAACGCCGGCGCGCCACTGCGGCCCGGTGCCACCCGAGAACTCCTCGAAGATGCCGACCTGGACGCTCTGATCGGGGTTGGGAGCAGTCGTGACCTTCACGCGGGTCAGGTTGCCGGCGACGTCGGGTGACAGGCGCACGACCATCGCGTCGACAGTGACGGTCGCCGCGATTGCAGCGAGCGGGACGACCGTCGAGCCGTCCTTGTCGTCCGTTCCAAGAATGACGGCCTTGTTCGGGGACTTCGCGTCGGCCTTGCTGCCAAGCGGACCGTACGTCTTGACCTCGAGCGGCGGCGCCGGCTTGAGCTTTTCCGCGCGCTGCGGGCTGCCGCACGCGACAACGACACAAGCGGCCAGGATGCCGCGGACAGTCCCCATCGGGCGACGATAGCTCAGCGCGCGCGCGGATGCTTGCGGGCTTGCTCGAGCACGCGAGCGCGGCTGACTTGCGTGTAGATCTGCGTCGTCGAGATGTCGGCGTGGCCGAGCATCGCTTGCACTGCGCGCAGGTCGGCGTCGTTCTCGATCAAGTGGGTCGCGAATGAGTGGCGCAGCTTGTGGGGGGAAATGTCGCCCGACGGCAGCCGAACGCCGGCGCGCCGCGCGTAGTTGCGCAGCAGCTTCCAGAATCCCTGGCGTGTCATCGGTCGCCCGCGCTCGGTCAGAAACAGCGCACGCTGGGCGGGGTCGCGGATGAGCTGAGGGCGATCCGCGTTGAAGTAGCGCGTGACCTTGTCGACCGCAGCGCCGCCGACCGGAACGAGCCGCGTCTTGTTGCCCTTGCCGGTGACGCGGACAAATCCCTGGTTGAGGTTGATGTCGGCGATCGCGAGGTTGACGAGCTCGGATACGCGCAGTCCACTCGCGTACGCGAGCTCGATCATCGCTGCGTCGCGCCGCCCGCGCAGCGTATTGGGTGGTTGACCGATCAGCTTGGCGACAGCGGCTTCGCCGAGCACGCCGGGGAGGCGCCGGGCGGTCTTGGGGCCATCGATGAGGGCGGTCGGATCCGCCTCGAGCCAGCGCTCGGAGATGAGATGACGGAACAGACCACGGGCGGCGACGAGGGCGCGGGCGCGGCTGCGAGCGGCGAGCTTGGCCTCGGCGAGCGCGATCAGGTGGTCGGTGATGTCAGCGGGGGTGACGTCGTCCACATTCTCGCGGCCGCGCTTGGCGAGAAATGTTCCGAGACGGTTGAGGTCGCGGCCGTAGCCGTCGAGGGTGTGAATCGACAGGCCGCGCTCCACCTTGCAGTGGTCGAGGAAAAGGTCGACTGCCTCGTCGAGCTGGAGCCGGCGCGCCATCTCGCGATTGCAACGCTAACCCGGCGAACGCGCAACTAATTGTGCCCTTGCAGTCCCGCGCGGCGGCGGCCATAGTCCAGACGCGTGGGTGCGTTAAGCCGACTTCAGCCGCATGACGTCAAGTGGCTGTTCATCTACATCTTCGTGCTGATCGTCTCGGTGACGTTTCACGAGCTCGGCCACGCGTTCATGGCCGACAAGCTCGGCGACGACACCCCGCGGCGTCAGGGTCGCGTGACGCTCAACCCGATCGCGCACGCCGATCCGATCGGGACGCTGCTGCTCCCGCTGCTGAGCGGTGTCTATGCCGCCGCCAATGGAAGCGTCGGCGGCTTTGGCTGGGGGCGCCCGGTGCAATGGCAGCCGTCACGGGTCAATCGCAAGTGGAAGATGTCGACCGCATCGATCCTGGTCTCGCTCGCGGGCCCGTCGATGAACGTGGTCCTCGCGGTCTTGATCGCGGGCGTTGATGCGATCCTGCTCGGTCAGGGCGCCATCTCGCCGGTCGGTGACGCGCACAAGATCATGCTGTACGCGGTCGGCACGAACTTCATCCTGTTCTTCTTCAACCTCGTGCCCGCGCCGCCGCTCGACGGTGGTCACGTGCTCGGCGAGCTGATGCCGTACAAGCGTCGCGATGCGTACAAGGAGTACGCACGCTACGGGATGTTTGTGGTAATGGCTGTCGCGATGATCCCGCTCCTCGCGCAGATCTTCGTCATCCCGGCGCGCTTCTGCACGCACGGCTTGTACGGGCTGATGGGCGTGCAGGTGTACTGATGGATGGCGGGTATCAGGTAGAGCTCGACGTGTTCGAGGGGCCGCTGGATTTGCTCCTGCACCTCGTCAAGAAGCACGAGCTCTCGATCCTCGACATCCCGATCTCGTTTGTCACGACGAAGTATCTCGAGTACCTCGATGCGATGGCCGGGCTCGACATCGATGTCGCCGGCGAATATCTACTGATGGCGGCGACGCTGTGCCACATCAAGTCGCGCGAGCTCCTGCCGTCGGCCGAGCCGCTCGA
>JAYVWH010000737.1:0-7843 GCA_043786265.1 Kofleriaceae bacterium
GCGGAGCGTGCAGCCGCAGATGCCGCAGCCGCGCAAGCGGCTTCGCGACGCAAAGAGCCGACGGCACCGCCGCCGGTCGAAGCGCGTACGAAGTCCGATACCGAGCAGCCGCGTACGAAGTCCGACACCGTGCAGCCCGTCGCGGCCGTCACGGCTGCGGAGCCGTCCGGCCGCGTCCAGGCCGCCGTCGCTGCCGAACCCTCCGGCCGTGCCGGAGGCCCCGGAGGCGCCGCGGTCACCGCGCAGCCGATGCCTGCCGATCTCGAAGGTGCGATGGCGAAGGCCAAGAGCTCCGAGGGAAGCGGCGACAAGGGCGTGGGCGAGTGGAAGAAAGTCATCGCAGCGCACCCCGCCGAAAAGGCGCCGCGCCGCGAGCTCGTCCGCGTGCTCAAGAACGCGCAGTCGTGGGCTCAGCTCGCCGATGCGCTCAAGGACGAGGAGGCGAAGGCCTCGCCGACGCCCGCCGACAAGGCAGCCGTGTTCGTCGAGCTCGCCGAGACCTACGGTCGCCTCAATAACGACAACCAGGTCATCTCGTCGCTGACGCAAGCGATCCATCACGACCCGACGAACCTCGACGCGTTCGACAAGCTCGCAGCGCTGTACGAGAACAAGAAGCGTTGGCCGGATCTCGTGAAGATCCTCAACGAGAAGGCCGAGCGCACCGTCGACGGTGACGGCAAGGTCACGATCTTCCTGCAGGTCGCGAACCTCTACCTCGAGCGGTTCAGCAACCAGGCTGAGGCGATCAAGGCGTTCGAGAAGGTGATGGAGCTCGATCCGAACAATCTCCAGGCCGCCGAGCACCTGCTCGCTGTCTACGAGAAGCGTCGCGATTGGGAGAAGCTCATCAAGCTCAAAGAGGCCGAGATCGATCGCGCGCCCGAAGAAGCACGCGCGGCGAAGGTCATCGAGGTCGCAAAGATGGCGGCCACGAAGGTCAAGAAGCCCGAGATCTGCACCTATTGGTGGGAGAAGGTCGTCCAGTACGAGCCGACCCACGAAGAGGCGCTGACCGAGCTCTACAAGCTCTACGAGCGCAACAAGGAGTGGGACAAGCTGGCGGAGATCTGCCAGCGCCAGGCGGACGCCGCGAGCGACGCCAAGGTCCGCGCCGATGCGCTGCAGCGCCTTGGCCTCCTCTATACAGAGAAGGTCGAGAACAGCGAGAAGGCAATCGACGCGTGGCAGAAGTTGCTCGCGATCGACGAGAACAACCGTCGCGCGCAAGACGCCCTCAAGAAGCTCTACGTCACGGAAGGACGTTGGGACGATCTCGAGGAGTTCTACACGTCGCGCGGCAAGGTCGACGAGTACATCCGCGTGCTCGAGCGCGAGGTCGAGGCCGGTAGCGAGACGCATCGGCTGTCGCTCGCGATGAAGATCGCGGTGCTCTACCGCGACACGATGCAGAAGCCGGACCGCGCGATGCGCGCGTTCGAGAAGGTCCTCCAGCTCGACGAGAACAACCTCGCCGCGGCCGAGGCTCTGATCCCGCTTTACGAGGCGGGCCGTGATCCCAAGGCGCTCGTTCGCGTCCTCGAGATCCAGCTGCGTGCGACGCCGACCGAAGATATGTTGCTCCGCCAGGAGCGCATCAAAAAGCTCGCCGCGTACAGCGAAGAGAAGCTGCGCGACAAGGCAGCCGCGTTTGGCTGGTGGCTCAAGGCGCACTCCGAGGACCACGAGTCCGAAGAGATTCGCGAGCAGAGCGAACGCCTCGCCGGTGAGACGCAAGGTTGGAACAACCTCGTCGACGCCTACGCGGCCTCGTTGCCCAAGTTCGGCGACAAGCGCGATGCGCTGCCGCTGATGCTCGTGATGGCGCGCGTGATCGAGAAGGAGCAGGGAGATGTCGAGCGCGCGCTCGGCATGAACCGCCAGATCCTCGATCTCGACGAAGGTAACGAGCAGGCGCTTGGCGCCCTCGAGCGGCTCTACCTCGGTAAGGGCCAGTTCGAGGAGCTGCTGAAGGTCTACGAGAAGAAGCTCGAGCTGACAAGCGATGGCGATGAGCGCACCGCGATCCAGTCGAAGATCGGCCAGCTGTATGAAGACGAGGTCAAGGATGACGGAAAGGCCGTCGCTGCATACCAGGGCATTCTCGATGCCTCCGGTGATCAGCCGATCGCCCTCGCGTCCCTCGACCGGATCTATGTCCGGAACTCCCAGTGGAAGGAGCTGTCCGATGTTCTCGGCCGGCAGATCACCATCATTGGGCCCGAGGACAACAAGGCTGCCCACGTCGAGCTCAAGTACCGCCTTGGCCAGCTGAAGGAACAGCACCTCGGCGACACCGCCGGTGCGATCGATGTCTATCGCGACATCCTCGACATCGACGTCGGTCATCCGAAGGCCCGCGAGTCCCTCGAAGTGCACCTCCGCTCCAACGACAAGGAGCGGCTTGCCGTCGCGAACATTCTCGAGCCCGTTTACGAGCAGCTCCAGGAGTGGGCTCCGCTCGTCGGCGTGCACGAGATCCAGCTCGCGGTCGAGAAGGACACGCTGCGTCGCGTGTCGTTGCTGCTTCGCATCGGCGAGCTGCAGCGCACCAAGCTCATGGACGCCGAGAAGGCGTTCGACGCGTACGCCCGTGGTTTCGGAGAAGATCCGTCCACCGAGGTTGCCAAGGATCAGCTCGAGGCACTCGCCCCGCTGCTGACCGATGGCGGCTGGGAGCGGCTGGTCAAGCTGTTCGAAGGCGCGCTCCTCAAGCCCGACCTCGACCAGAAGCTCGCCCACGAGCTCGCGACCAAGGTCGCGCGTAGCTACGAGGATCGCCTCGGCAACAGCGCGAAAGCCGTCGAGTTCTACAAGCGCGCGCTATCGATCGAGAGCGACGATCTCAACGCACTGGGTTGCCTCGAGGGCATCTTCACGCGCGAGGAGAAGTACACCGAGCTCCTCGACATCTATCGCCGTCGCATCGACATCGCAAACGAGCCCGATCAGCGGCTCGAGTTCCTGTTCCGCTCCGCGCAGATCCACGAGGAGATGCTGAACGCGCCCGACGAGGCGATCACCATCTACAACGAGATCCTCGGGCAGGCGCCGGACGACTTGAAGGCGCTGCGCGCCCTCGATCGTCTGTACGTCGGTCGTGCGGCGTGGCGTGACCTCGGCGACAACATCAGCCGCCAGCTGACGTTGGTCGAGCGTCCCGACGAGCAGGTGACGCTGCTCGTTCGCCTCGCACAGCTGCGCGAGACTCACCTCAATGAGGTCGCGGCGGCTGTCGAGACGTACCGCCAGGTGCTCGACCACGAGGAGCAGAACCGCGAAGCGGTGGCGGCCCTCGAGCGGCTGATCACGTTGAAAGAGTTGGGCGAGCACGAGCTGACGATCGCGATCATCCTCGAGCCGATCTACAAGGCTCGCGGCGAGTGGACCAAGCAGATCGGCGTGTACGAGATCATGGCGAAGCACGCCTTTGATCCCGCTCGCAAGATCGAGCTGCTCCACATGATCTCCGAGCTGCACGAGATCGGTGGCGACAATGCGGACGCCGCATTCTCCACGTTCTCGCGCGCGATGAAGGAAGATCCGCGCAACGAGACCACGCACGCTCAGCTCGATCGCCTGGCCCGTGGCCTCGATAAATGGCCCGAGGTCGCTGCTCTCTATGATCAGGTCGCGACCGATACGAACGAGGACGAGCTCAAGGTCGCCCTGCTGTTCCGCCGAGCTCAGATCCAGGAGCACGAGCTGCATGACAACGATGGCGCGGTCGCGACGTACGAGCGCGTGCTCAAGGCGTCACCGCAGACTGTCGAGGCTGCGACGGCGATCCAGACCATCCACGAGCGCACGGCCGACTGGCCCAAGCTCGTCGATGTCCTGAAGCGCAAGAGCGACATGCTGCCGGTCGTCGAGGACCGCAAGCAGCTGCTGTTCCGCGCGGCGCAGATCGAAGAGGAAGTGCTGTCGAACGCTGACGCCGCGATCGCGACGTTCCGCAGCGTGCTGGCGATCGACGATGTCGACATGACGGCGATGGACGCTCTCGAGCGCATCTACGTCCGCCTTGCGCGGTGGGAGCCGCTCAAGGACGTCTACGCCAAGAAGGCCGACCTCGCCGAAGATCCCGAGGACAAGAAGGCGATGCTCTACGTGCTCGCGCAGGTCTATGACCGCGAGCTCGGCGATGTCGCCAAGGCGATCGAGACCTACCAGGGCATCCTGGACATCGACGCCGATCAGCTGCCGGCCATCCAGTCCCTCGATCGTCTCTACGGAGCGGCCGAGCGCTGGTACGACCTGCTCGGAAACCTGGAGCGCCAGGTCGAGCTGTCCGAGACCACGGGCGAGACCGTCGCGCTCAAGTACCGCATCGGTAACCTCTGGCAGATCCGCCTCGGCGATGTCGCCCGCGCGATCGAGAGCTACCGCGAAGCACTCGAGATGGACCCGAGCCACGCCGAGACGCTCGCTGCGCTTGACGGACTGGTCAAGGGCAAGGTCGAGCCCGTCATGGCGGCTCGCGTGCTCGAGCCGATCTACGAGACCGGCGGCGAGTACGCAAAGCTCGTCGAAGTTCTCGAGGTGATGGTCGCGCACAACGAGGATCCGCACGCGCGGGTCGAGCTGTTGCACCGCATCGCGCAGCTCCACGAGCAGATGATCGGCAACGCGCACGCGTCGTTCGACGCGTTCTCGCGTGCCCTCAAGGACGACTCGGGGAACCAGCTCACGCTGGGCCACATCGAGCGCCTCGCGGAGATCACCGGCACGTGGCAGCCGCTCGCCGATCTGTACTCGGCGGAGGCGACCAAGTCGCTCGATGTTCCGCGACAGGTCGATCTGTACTCGCGCCTCGCTCGCGTGTTCGAGCAGGAGCTGAACAACGTTCCGAGCGCGATCAGCACGCTGAAGAAGCTGCTCGACGTCTCGTCGGACGCAAACGACATGAAGCCGGCGGCGCTCGGCCTCGATCGCCTCTATGCGGCGACGGGTGCCTGGCCCGAGGCGACGGAGAACCTCCGCCGCCTGATCATGCTCGCGGACAACGATGCCGAGATCGCGGATCTGCAGTTCCGCCTCGGTCACACCCTCGAAAACCAGCTTGGTGATCGCAAGGGCGCGGTCGAGACCTATCGCGAGATCCTCACGAACCACCCGACGCACCCAGGTGCGCTCGGCGCTCTCGAGACGATGTTCCACGCGGGACATCTGCAGTCCGACATCGCTGGCGTGATCGAGCCGCTCTACGAGGCGGCGAGCGAGTTCAGCAAGCTGCACGGAATTCTCGAGGTGATGCTCACCAAGCTCGCGGGCTCGGAGCGTCAAGCGATGTTCCAGCGCCTGGCCGAGCTGGCCGAGGCTCGCCTCTACGATCAGAACAAGGCACTCGACTGGTGGTGTGCCGCTATCGTCGAGGATCCGCGCTGGGAGCACGCTCTCGAGGAGAGCGAGCGCCTCGCCGGTGAGACCGGCGCGTGGAACGACATGGTCGCCGCCTACACGGGCGCGCTCGAGAAGACGCAGGACAAGGAAGTGCGGCGCGCGACGCTGCTCCGCCTTGCCCGCGTGTACGAATTCGAGCTCCACGATGCAGGCAACGCCGTGGGCACGCATCAGCGCGCCCTCGAGATCGAGACCAAGGATGCGGACGCACTCGCAGCCCTCGACCGGCTCTACCAGAACGCTGCGATGTACGACGACCTGCAGGAGATCCTGCGTCGCCGCATCGAGGTCGTTCAGGATCCGGACGAGCAGGTCGAGCTGTACTTCCGTCGCGGTGACATCTTCAGCGACGCGCTCGGGGACCTCGAGCAGGCACTGAAGTGCTACTCGTCGGTGCTCGATCAGGAGAGCCGCAACCGCAAGGCGCTCGAGCGCATCGAGAGCATCTACTTCCGCAAGGAAGACTGGCGCAACCTCCTCGGTGTCTACGAGAAGCTGATCGACACCGCGGATACCGACCAGGAGATGGCCGATATCTACGCGCGCATGGCTCGTCTGTGCAGCGATGCACTCAATGAAGAGGAGAAGGCGATCGAGCTGCTCGGTCGCGTCCTCGACATTCGTGGCGAAGAGCCGCAGGCCCTCGCGGCCCTCGCGGATCTGACGACGCGCCAGAACAAGTGGGAGGAGCTCGTCGAGATCGTCGAGCGTCAGATCGCGGTCGCGCCCGATGCGAACCAGATCAACCTCTACAAGCACCTCGGTCGCATCTGGGAAGAAAAGCTCGGCCGCGAGCGCAACGCCCTCGATGCATGGCTCGCTGCCGACCGTATCGATGGCAACGATCTCGAGACGCTGCGCAGCTTGGCGCGTCTGTACCGGTCGACCCAGGCCTGGGACGAGCTGTCCCAAACCATCCGTCGCATCATCGACGTCGGTCAGCTGTCCGGTGCGATCGACGAGACCGAGACGATCGAGCTGTACGCACAGCTCGGCCAGCTCGAAGGTGAAGTGCTCGGCCGCGTCGATGAAGCGGTCGATGCATGGCGCCGTGTCGTCGCGATCGATCCGAGCGACTTCCGCGCACTGGCTGCCCTCGAGACGTTGTTCGTCCGCGAGGGTCGTTGGCAGGAGTCGATCGACGTCCTCGAGAAGCGTGCACTCGTCCTCGAAGACGAGACGCAGCGTCGCGACACGTTGCTGCAGGCCGCAGCCACCTGGGAAGAGAAGGTCGAAGACCTCACCAAGGCGGCGCTGGTGTACGAGCGCGTTCGCGCGTCCGATCCGGCCAACGTGACCGCATCGGATCACCTCGAGGCGATCTATCGCCAGCAGTACAAGTGGACCGAGCTGATCGAGATCTTGCTGGAGCGCTCGGAGCTCCGTGGCACCAACGACGAGCAGATCAACACGCTCAACACGGTCGCCAAGATCTACGAGAGCGAAGTCGGTGACCAGGAGAGCGCGTTCTACGTCCTCCAGGCCGCCTTCAAGAAGGACTACGCGCACGACGAGACGGCAAACGAGCTCGAGCGTCTCGCCACGGCGACAAACAGGTGGCAAGAGCTGCTCGACGAGTACACGAACCGCGTGAACGAGCTCGAGACCAGCGACCGCGGTGCGGCCGCGGATCTGTGGGTCAAGATCGGTCGCTGGTACAGCGAGCACTTGAGCCACCTCGAGTACGCGATCCACTCGGTGCAGCAGTCACTGCGTCTCGACCCGGCCCACACTGGCGCACTCGGCGGAATGGCCGAGCTGCAGCGCAAGCGTGGTAGCTGGACCGAGCTGCAGGAGACGTTGCAGCGGCACGCTGCCGCCGAGAAGGAGCCCGGCAAGAAGACCGCGCTCTACATCGACCTTGCAGAGCTGCTGGAGCGGCAGATGCAGGATGTCGGTGGCGCGATCCACAGCTACCAGCAGGCTCTGCACACCGACGGGACGTCCCAGAAGACGCTCGTCGCGCTCGATCGGCTCTACCGCCGCACCGAGCAGTGGCAGCCGCTGATCGAAGTGCTGTCGCGTCGTGCGGAGCTGTCGACCGAAGATACCGAGATCATCAAGTACCGCTCGGAAGTCGGCTCGATCTGGGATCTGCGTCTGTTCGACGCGGGCCAGGCGATCACGGCGTACCAGAAGGTGCTCGATCTCGATCCGTCAAACCTCGTCGCGCTGCGGGCCCTCGAGGGCCTGTACGAGAAGACGGAGCAGACCGAGAAGTACCTCGATGTCCTCGAGGCACAGCTCGATGCAACGCCGTCCGATCAAGAGCGCGTCTCGCTCTACGAGCGCATGGCGGCGGCGTGGGAAGAGCGCTTCGGCAAGCTCGACCGCGCTGCAGAAGCACTCGAGAAGATCGTCGCGATCGATAGCCGCAACTACAGCGCCTATCGCGAGCTCGCTCGCCTGTATCAGCAGGCTGGCAAGTACGAAGCGTTGG
>JAYVWH010000738.1:0-4855 GCA_043786265.1 Kofleriaceae bacterium
ACCTACGGCGCCCTCGGCAACGACACGATCACGAAGTACCTGCGCGAGCTCGGGGTGACGTCGCTCGAGCTGCTGCCGATCCATCACTTCGTCGACGACAAGTTCCTGCTCGACAAGGGTCTGCGCAATTACTGGGGCTACAACACGATCGCCTTCTTCGCGCCCGATCCGCGCTATCGCGCCGGTGGACCGCCCGGCGACGAAGTCCGTCAGTTCAAGGAGATGGTCAAGGCGCTGCACAAGGCAGGCATCGAGGTCATCCTCGACGTCGTCTACAACCACACCGCCGAAGGCAACCACCAGGGCCCGACGTTCTCGCTCAGGGGCATCGACAACCGGACCTACTACCGTCTCGTCGGCGACAGCCCGCGTCACTACTTCGATTACACGGGCACCGGCAACAGCCTCAACGTCCGGCATCCGCAGGCGCTGCGACTGATCATGGATTCGCTGCGCTACTGGGTCGAGGAGATGCACGTCGACGGTTTCCGCTTCGACCTCGCCTCGACGCTCGCGCGCAGCCTGCACGAGGTCGATCGCCTTTCGAGCTTCTTCATGATCATCAACCAGGATCCGGTGATCAGTCGCGTGAAGCTGATCGCCGAGCCATGGGACGTCGGCGATGGCGGCTATCAGGTCGGCGGATTTCCCGTCGGGTGGTCCGAGTGGAACGGGAAGTACCGCGATGCAATGCGCGCGTTCTGGCGCGGCGACGGCGGCAAGGTCTCCGAAGCCGGCTATCGCCTGACCGGCAGCGCGGATCTCTACCAGAACGATGGGCGCGGCCCGACCTCGAGCATCAACCTCATCACCGCACACGATGGCTTCACGCTGCGCGACCTCGTGTCCTACAATCACAAGCACAACGACGCCAATGGCGAGGGCAACCGCGACGGCTCCGACAGTGACGCGAGCTGGAACTGCGGTGCCGAGGGCGCAACGGACGATCCGGAGATCAATCGGCTGCGCTGGCGCCAGATCCGCAACTTCCTCGGCACGCTGCTGCTATCGCAAGGAACACCGATGCTCGTCGGCGGTGACGAGCTCGGCCGAACCCAGCACGGTAACAACAACGCGTACTGCCAGGATAATGAGATCGGCTGGTTCGACTGGAACCTCACCGACGAGCAGCGTGCGCTCGTCGAGTTCACTCGCAAGGTGATCAAGCTGCGCGCCGAGCACCCGACATTCCGCCGCGCCAGCTTCTTCCGCGGTCGTCCGATCCGCGGTCTCGGCATCGACGACATCGTATGGCTGCGCCACGACGGCGAGCCGATGAACGACGAGGACTGGCAGAACCCGCTGACGTCGAGCTTCGCGATGTACCTGGCCGGCGCCGGCATCGATCGCACCGACGAGCGCGGCCAGCCCGTCCACGACGACGACTTCTTGATCGCGATGAATGCGAGCGGCGGCGAGCTGCAGTTCAAGCTGCCCGCGATTCATGATCGCACCGCCTCGCAGCCGTGGGAGCTCGTGCTCGATACCTATGACGACAATGGCCGCGAGACCCACGGAGCGGGCTCCACCACACCGCTCCACGCGCGTTCGCTCAAGGTCTACCGCCGGCCATCCGCCTCCCGCAGCGTGACACCATCGAAGGGGGCTCCATCTTCGACGTACCGGGTACAGCTGCGCGAAGGCTTCGGATTCGCGGAAGCCGCCGCGTTGTCGGACTACCTCGCGAAGCTCGGCGCTGGTGCGGTCTACACGTCGCCGTACAGCCGCGCGGAGAGCGGTAGCACGCACGGCTACAACGTTGTCGACCACGCGACGCTCGACCCTGCCCTCGGCAGCAACGACGATCACGAGCGGATGCTGACCGCGTTTCGGGAGCGCCAGCTCGGTCACATCATCGACTTCGTGCCGAACCACGTCGGCATCGGATCGGGAGAAAACCGCTGGTGGATCGATGTCCTCGAGAACGGACCCGCGTCGCTGTACGCGGACTACTTCGACATCGACTGGAATCCGCCGACGCTCGGTCTCGAGAACCGCGTACTCCTGCCCGTGCTCGGACGCCAGTACGGCCTCGAGCTCGAGGAGGGCAAGCTGTCGATCGTGCGCGAAGGTGGCACGTTCGCCGTCGCGTACTACGAGCGCCGCTGGCCGGTCGCACCGCGCAGCTACCGATTAATCCTCGAGCTCGCGATCGAGCGACTCGCGCTGCCGAAGTCCGATCGCAACCTGCACGAGCTGCAGAGCATCCTCAGTGCGATCGTCCACATTCCACATGCCTCGGAGACCGCACCGGAGAAGCGCGAGGAGCGAGCGCGAGAGAAGGAAGTCATCAAGCGCCGGCTCGACGATCTCTTCACCGCGAGCCCGGAGATCGCGCAGGCGATCGACGATGGGATCGCCGCGCAGTCGATCGATTGGCTCGACGAGCTGCTCAACGCGCAGAACTTCCGACTCGCGTACTGGCGTGTCGCGACCGAAGAGATCAACTATCGACGGTTCTTCGACGTCAACGAGCTCGCTGCGATCCGCATGGAGGATCCACGCGTGTTCGACGAGACCCATGCGCTGGTCCTTGACCTCGTGACTCGCGGCGCCGTTACCGGCATCCGCCTCGATCACACCGATGGTCTCTACGAGCCCAACGCCTACTTCCGGCTGCTGCGCGAGCGGCTGGGCAACATCTACGTCGTCGCCGAGAAGATCCTCGAGGGTCATGAGCGACTGCCGCGCAGCTGGCCGATCGCGGGCACCAGCGGCTACGACTTCATCGGCGCGATCAACGGGGTTTGGGTCGATCCGGCCGCGGAGCAGCAGCTGACCGAGTTGTACTGCCGGCTCACCGGGATGTCCCCCGACTTCGCGGGCATGGTGTTCGACGCGAAGAAGCTGATCATGGAGACCAGCCTGTCCGCCGAGACGATCGTGCTCGGCCAGGAGCTCCGCCGGATCGCGGAGGCAGATCGCCGCTCGCGTGACTTCACACTCGCAGCGCTGACGACCGCGATCGTCGATACGATCGCAGCGTTCCCGATCTACCGGACCTATATCGCGCCCGACGGCTCGCGCGAGCCCAACGACGAGGCGCACATCGATCACGCGATCGCGCTGGCGAAGCGCAAGAATCGCGGTCTCGACCCGAGTGTCCTCGACTATCTGCGCGGCGTGCTGTTGCTCGAGCACCCCTCGCCACATGCGACGCACTTCGCGATGAGGTTCCAGCAGCTGACTGGACCGGTGATGGCCAAGGGCGTCGAGGACACGGCGATGTATCGCTACCACCGCTTGATCGCGAACAACGATGTCGGCTGCGACCCGGCGAAGTTCGCGACCTCGGTCGACGAGCTGCACGCTCACAACGCCGAGATGCTGCGGACGTTCCCGCTGACGATGATCACGACCACGACGCACGACACCAAGCGCAGCGAGGATGTCCGGACGCGCCTGAGTGTCCTGTCGGAGCTGCCCGACGAGTGGACGGCGCGGGTCACCCGCTGGCTCGACCGGGTCCGCCGCCACGATCCGGGTGGTGCTCCCGAGACCAACGATCTCTATCTACTTCTCCAGACGCTCGTCGGAATCTGGCCGTTCCAGCCCGATGACCCCGGGCTGCGCGATCGCGTCGTCGCGTTCATGACGAAGGCCATACGCGAGGCGAAGCTGTCATCGTCATGGACACGGCCCGACGAGACCTATGAAGCCCTGCTCACGGCGGCGGTCGGCCGCGTGTTCGACGATCGCGAGCTGATCGCAGACATCGCGGCGTTCGCGGCGCAGATCGCGCCGTTCGGTGCGTCCAACAGCCTCGCGCAGCTCGCGGTCAAGCTCGCGTCGCCGGGCGTTGCGGATCTCTATCAGGGCAGCGAGCTGTGGGACCTCGCGCTGGTCGATCCAGACAACCGCCGGCCGGTCGATTATGCCCGGCGACGGATGATGCTGGACGAGCTGGTCGCGCGTGGCGAGCCGACACCGGAGCTCGCGCGCGAGCTGGTCGAGCACTATGTCGACGGGCGCATCAAGCTTCACGTCACACGCGTGGGTCTCCATCTGCGCCGAGCCCAGCCCGAGCTGTTCCTCGATGGCGCGTACCGCCCGCTCGATGCAGGTGACCATGCGATCGCATTCGAGCGCTCCCGCGACAAGGCGCGCCTGGTGTGTGTCGCGCCGCGCCTGACCTGGACCCTCAGTGGCGGGCAGCGGCCGTGGCCGCGGGGCGATGCCTGGGGCGATGCGACGGTCGATGTCCGCGGCGCGGCGACCTGGCGCAACGGCTTCACCGGCGAACGGCTCACGGGGGAGAAGCTGGCGCTACGCGACGTGCTGGCTGCGTTTCCGGTGGCCTGGCTTGTGGCCTGTTGAGCCGCAACCAACAGTTGCACCACGGCTTTCCACGGTCCTGTCACAGAACGGTCAGAACGGCGCAATCACGGTTTTTTGCCCCATTTAAAGCTCGCGTAGGCGGGACCTTTGAGTGAAATTCCGTGGCGTATGTCGAAAGAGCTCGGAAGTCTGCGGGCGGAGCTTCGCATCGCAGGGGTGTTCGAATTCCGTGAGGCGCGTAGCTGGTTGGAGATGGCGGCGATGGGCACGGTCCTGGCCGGTTGCCTGTATGCGATCTCGCAACTGGGGTGGGTCGGCCTGCCGCTGATCCCCGTTTGCTCGGTGCTAGCCACTTCCATCGCGATGCTCGGCCACGAGGGCAGCCATCGCAGCTTCTCGGCCTCCGCCAAGCGCAATGCGCTGCTCACCTACCTGGCGTTCCCGATGTTCTCGGGGCTCGCTTCTCTCTACTGGCACAACAAGCACGACCGGCTGCACCACGGTCACCCCAACGTCGAAGGCGTCGACCCCGACATCAAGCCGTTCCCGTTCGCGTCGACCAAATTCGAACACGAGA
>JAYVWH010000739.1:0-4430 GCA_043786265.1 Kofleriaceae bacterium
CTCGAGCCACGTGGCGATCTGGTGGCGCTCGTCCTCGGGCGCGGCCTTTGCGAGCGAGCGCAGCAGCTCCGCGGTCGTGAGATCGAGCGTCGCCACGCGATAGCGGCCACCCAGGTAATCGCGGATCACATCGACCATCCCGGCATAGCCTGACTTGCGGTCCTCGTCGCGGTCGAGCACACCGGATTGTTCGATGGCGAGCAGTTGCTCGAGTGCGCGCTCGCTCGTCATGTCCAGGCGGCGCGGCGTGGTCGACGAAACGACGAGCGTGCCGATCAACGTGCGCACGCGGCGGCGGCGCTTGTTGCGAATGTAGAGTCCGAGGACGAGCGCCGCGAGCGCGATCGCAACGCCACCACCGACCCACACCCAGAACAAGTCGCGCGTCATCAGCCGTACAGGTGCTGCGTCGCCGCGCACGAGCTTGGGATCGTCGACGACGTCACCGAGCACGCCATTGACGACCACCGACACTGCGTTGGTCGCGACCTGCCCGGCCTTGCCATGCGAAGTGAATGTCACCGCGAGCGGTGGGATCGCGAGCTGGCCCAGCTCCCACGCGAACACCTCGAGCTGCCACTCGCGGATCTTGCGACCGTCCGCACTCTTGCGGTTCGTCGACACCTTGCGCTTGATCTCGAACGCGCTGCCGAGGTCGAGCGGTTCTCGGACATTGACCTCCACGTCTGCCGCGTACGTCGCCGTGACGAACAGGGTGAAGCGCTCGCCGAGCCGGACCGTGCTCGGGCTTGCAGCGGCACTGACCTCCGGCGGCTGTACGTCATCGGGGATGATGATCACGATCGGCGCCCTGGCCGAGCCCGAGCCCGAGCCCGGACCGACCGTGCCGGTGACCGGGCCGGAGCCCGAGCCCGAGCCCGAGCCCGAGCCCGAGCCCCAGCCCGAGCCCGTCCCCGTCACCGTCACCGGTCCCGTCGCCGAACCCGGTCCCGTCGCCGAACCCGTTCCCGTCGCCGAGCCCGCGCCCGAGCCCGCGCCCGAGGAGCCCGCCGCAGAACCGGCCGCAGATCCGGATCGCGAGGCGCCGCCCGGCGGGATCAAATCCGTATCGTTCTGCGCCCAAACGGTGGCGCTCGCGACCGAGATCACGAGAGCAATGGAAAGCGCACGCCTCATCCGTGCGCCATCCTCTTCGCGCGCGCGCGAAAGAACGCGATCAGCGCGTCGACATAAGGCTCGTCGGTGGCGACCGTGACGACGTCGACGTTCATGCGCCGCAGCGTTTGATCACGAAGCGCGGCGGCCTGCTTGGCCCGCTCTGCGAACTCGACGCGCGCACGCGAGCTCGTATCGACCTCGACGACCTCGCCGGTTTCTAGATCCTCGAACACCACGATCCCGACCGACGGCAGCGCCTGCTCCATGGGATCGCCGATCACGACCGGAACCAGCTCGTGCCGCTGTGTCGTGATCCGCATCGCGCGCTCCCACGTCGCGGGCTCGCCACCGAGGAAGTCGGACACCAGGAACACGACGCTCCGACGACGCGCGACCTTGCCGAGGAAGTCGAGTCCCTTCGCGAGGTCGGTCTTTCGCGATTGCGGTTCGAACCCGAGGATCTCGCCGATCACGCGCATCACGTGTCGACGGCCCTTCTTCGGCGGCAGGTAACGCTCGACCTTGTCGGTGACGATGAAGAGCCCGACGCGATCGTTGTTCTTGATCGCCGAGAACGCGACGACAGCAGCCAGCTCGGCGGCGAGCTCGCGCTTCGTGGTGCCGCGCGATCCGAAGTGGCCCGACGCGCTCGCATCGATCATCAAGTTGACGGTGCGGTCGCGCTCCTCGACGAACTGCTTGACGTGCGGCGCGTTCATGCGCGCGGTGATGTTCCAGTCGATCGAGCGGACGTCATCGCCGGGGTAGTACGCGCGCACATCACTGAACACGAGCCCACGCCCCTTGAACACCGAGTGGTACTGCCCGCCGAGCTGCTCGTCGACGAGGCGACGCGAGACGATCTCGATCTTCCTCGCTTTCTTGAACAGATCTGCAGTCGCGAAGCTCATATGGGGTTCCCGCGGGTCGATCAGGGCACGGGCAGGTACTCGAAGATGCGGCGCACCACGTCCTCGGAGCTGACCTCTTCGGCCTCGGCTTCATAGGTGACGTTGACGCGGTGGCGCATCACGTCGAGCGCGATCGCCTTGATGTCGTCGGGCGTGACATATGCGCGGTGACGGATGAAGGCGTGCGCGCGTGCAGCGCCGGCGAGACACAGCGTCGCGCGCGGCGATGCGCCGTACTCGATCAGCGGCGCCAGCTCGGCGAGGCCGTAGTCGCGCGGTTTCCGCGTCGCCTGCACGATG
This sequence comes from Kofleriaceae bacterium, assembly GCA_043786265.1. Lineage (GTDB taxonomy): Bacteria > Myxococcota_A > Polyangia > Haliangiales > Haliangiaceae > JABFXX01. The sequence goes on from JAYVWH010000739.1 coordinate 2,331, forward strand.
TGGACGATGTAGTCGCGCACGCGGTCGTCGATATAGACGCTGGCCACCACCTTGCGGGCCGCGCGAACCTGCTCGATCGTCGCGACCTCGCGAGGCTGTGGCGTCTCGAGCCCGCTCATGCGGTCGAGCATGCCGCGCTCGTCGGCGGCGGTCGGATAGTTGACCTTGATCAGCAGCATGAAGCGATCGAGCTGCGCTTCGGGCAACGGGAACGTGCCCTCCTGCTCGATCGGGTTCTGGGTCGCGAGCACGAGGAACGGGTCGGGCAGCGGGTGCGTGGTGTCACCGATCGTGACCTGGCGCTCCTGCATTGCTTCGAGCAGCGCCGACTGAACCTTGGCGGGCGCGCGGTTCACCTCGTCGGCGAGCACCAGGTTCGCGAACAGCGGTCCACGCTTCTGCGTGAACTGCCCGGTATGCATGTTGTAGATGATGGTGCCGGTGATGTCGGCGGGCAGGAGGTCGGGCGTGAACTGGATGCGCGAGAACGTCGCGTTGAGCGTTTGCGACAGCGTCTTGACCGTCAGCGTCTTCGCGAGACCGGGTACGCCTTCGATCAGACAGTGACCGCCGGTGAGCAGGCCGATCAGGACCCGCTCGATCATGTCGCGCTGGCCAACGATCACCTTGGCCATCTCCGCAAACACGTCGTCGAGGAACGCGCTCTCGATCTTGACCCGCTCCGTGAGCGCGCCAATGTCGACGGCCGGGCTCGTCTTGGTCAGGAGGATCGGCGCGGTCGATGACGAGGGGGCCGGCGCGGCTGCCGGATCCGCCAGCGTGAGCCCGCCGCCGGTGGATTCACCGGCGGTGGCCCCAGGAAATGGAGGGACCGGATCGCGCAACGTATCCATGGAACCAATCCACGATGTCACGGATTCCCGGGACGTGCCCGTGGGTCTAGTCTTATGTGCGATAACCACTCCATGGCTGATTCGAAGGCCCCTTCCGTCGCGCCGGCACCCGTCGATTTCTCGATGCACGTGCTCTCGCTCGCGTCGACCGCGTTGATCTCTCTCGGCAAGATGCCAGCGCCCGACGCTCAGGAACACCCGCTCGATCTCGAGACCGCGCGCCATCTGATCGACGTGCTCGCGATGCTCGAGCTCAAGACGAAGGGGAATCTCGACGAAGCCGAGAGGAAGCTGCTCGCGAGCCTCGTCTACGATCTCCGCGTCGCCTACGTCGACGCCCAACCCAAGGCCACGTGATGCTTCGGCGTCATGCGGGTGTCGCCCTGCTCGTGACGACACTCACGTTCGCCCTCGCGATGACGGCGTGTCGCGAGCGCGACATGTCGGACGCTCCGGAGCGCACCGGCAACGGTTCGGCCGCCAGCGTGCTCGACCCCGGTGCCGCGCCACAGACGCAGCGCATCCTCTATCCGAGCACGCCGGGCTCGTTCGTCGATCTCGTGCGCGGCGCCAAGCACGGCATCGTTGCGATCCGCGCCGCCGCACCCGTCAAGTCGGGTCCCGCCGCGATGTTTCCCGGCGCGCCCGAGACCACGGCCGATATCGCGCTCGGCACCGGCTTTCTGATCGAGGCCAAGGGCGTCTACGTCCTGACCAACGATCACATCGCGGCGGCATCGACCGAGCTGCACGTCGTGCTGCCCGATCGCAGCGAGGTCCCCGCCAAGTTGCTCGGTCGCGATCCGTCGCTCGATCTAGCACTGCTCTCGATCGATGTTCCACGCCTGACGCCGCTGCCGCTCGGCGACTCCAATACGCTCGAGGTCGGCGAGTGGGTCGTCGTACTCGGCAACGCCTTTGGTGACGACATCACCGCCTCGGCCGGCATCGTGTCGGCGACCGGCCGCGAAGGCGCGGGCTCCCTCGTCGCCGGCCGCCAGTACGGCTTCCGGACGTTCATCCAGACCGACGCCCGGATCCACCGCGGTAACTCCGGCGGCCCCGTGCTCGACACCGCGGGCCAGGTCGTCGGCGTCGCGGTCGCGACCGGTGATCGCCCCGGGGAGGTGTCGTTCGCGATCCCGATCGAGCGCGTGCGCGAGGTCGTCGGACAGCTGCGCGATACCGGCGCAGTCTCGCGCAGCTGGCTCGGTGCGACCGTGCTGCCGGTGACCACGGAGCTCGC
>JAYVWH010000740.1:0-2144 GCA_043786265.1 Kofleriaceae bacterium
CAAGGCGCTCGCGACGGATCGCACCTCACTGCTCGAAGGCGAGGAGCGGCTCGCGATGGTCACCGAGATGATCGTGCGCAAGGACGGGACGGTGGATGATGACCGCACGCAGGTCTACCCCGCGCGGGTGAAGAACCACGCGAAGCTGATCTACGAGGTCGTCGGTGGCTGGCTCGAAGGCGCCGACGTCGGCGAGCCAAGTAAGGTCATCGCGACGCAACTAAAACTGCACGACGAAGTGACGCACCGCCTGCGCCAGCTACGTCAGGAGCGCGGTGCCCTCGAGCTCGAGACGATCGAGGCGCGTACGGTGGCCAAGGATGGCCGCGTCGTCGATCTCGAGCTGATGCACAAGAACCGCGCGCGCGACCTCGTCGAGGATCTGATGATCGCGGCCAATGGCGCGACCGCGCGATTCCTCGAGATGCGCGGCTACTCGTCGATCCGCCGCGTCGTGCATGCACCGCACCGGTGGCCCAAGATCGCCGAGATCGCGCACTCGTTCGGTGTCGAGCTGCCGGCGGAGCCCGACGTGCGCGCTCTCGGAAAATTCGTCGCAACGCAACGGGGCACGATGGACAAGGAGGCGTTCGCCGATCTGTCGCTGACGATCGTCAAGTTGCTCGGTCCCGGCGAATATTTGTTACAGCGCGCGACCGATCCGGATACCGGGCACTTCGGGCTTGCGGTCGACGATTACATGCACTCGACGGCACCGAACCGTCGCTACCCCGATCTCGTCACGCAGCGGATCCTCAAGGCTGCGTCGGCGAAGGCACCGGCGCCCTACAGCGACAACGAGCTGCGAGAGATCGCGACCCACTGCACGGAACGGGAGAACGCCCTGCGCAAGGTCGAGCGAACGCTGCGCAAGGTCGCCGCAGCGTCGCTGCTCTCGCATCGCATTGGCGAGGAGTTCAAGGCGATCGTCACCGGCGTGAAGCCAGGTGCCACGTTCGCCCGGCTCATCCGCCCACCCGCCGAGGGAATGATCGTGCGCACCCCGCGCCCGCTCGACGTCGGCGATCGGATCTTCGTGCGCCTGCTCGCCACCGACCCCGAGAAGGGGTTCATCGACTTCGAAGCGCTGCCGTAGAAGGCTAGCCGCCGGCGGCTTGCTTGACGGCGGCTAGCATCGCGTCGTAGTTCGGCTCGGTGCCTTGGTTCGCAACGATCTCGCGATACGCGATCTTGCCGTCCTTGCCGACCACCCACACGCTACGGGCGAGCAGGCCGGTTTCTTTGACGTCGACGCCGAAGCCGCGTCCGAACTCGCGCTCGCGGAAGTCCGAGCCGAACTTCGTCTTGGTCATCGCTTCCTCCTTGAACCGCGTCTGCGCGTACGGGAGGTCTCGGCTCACCGTGAACACTTCGACGTCGGCCGACATCTGCGCCATCGAGTCGCTGACCTTGTGCGTCTGCGTCTCGCACACACGCGTGTCGATCGACGGCACGACCGAGAGCACGATGATCTTGCCCTTGAGCGACATCAGCTTGATCGGCTGGAGCTTGTCGTCGGCGAGGACAACGTCCGGCATCGGGTCACCCACGTCGAGCGTCTTACCGACCAAGGTCAGCGGGCTATCCCCGCGCCGGATCACATCGGTCCGCTCGGGCGGGCGCGCGGGTTCGGCAGGTTTGCTAGTCGAGCAGGCGGCGACGGCGAGAACGAGGGCTGCCAGACGATGCACGGGAAGAATCGTAGCAGGCCGTCTGGTACCGTGCCGGTATGGATCCGATAGACGCGGAGCGGTTCGATGACCTCGAGGTCAAGCTCGCATTCCAGGACAAGCTGATCCGCGAGCTCGACGCGCTCGTGCGGACGGTCGGCGATCGGCTCGCTGCAGCCGAGCGCGAGCTCAAGCAGCTCAAGGCCGGGATGCCGACGGCCGAGGCAACCATGGGCCCCGCCAACGAACCACCCCCACACTACTGATGCGCGCTCTCCTCATTCTCCTCGCGCTCGGTGCATGCAAGGACAGCGCGACGAAGTCGCCACCTCCTGCGCCCGCGCCAGTCGTGCCGGCGCCGCCGCCAACCCCGGTCGACGTTCCCGCTACGCCTGTCGATACAACTGCGCCGCCGACCGATCTCGCGAAGGGCGCCAACCAGTTCGCGCTCGCGCTGTGGTCGCAGCTGCCAGC
>JAYVWH010000741.1:0-2987 GCA_043786265.1 Kofleriaceae bacterium
CGATCGGGGAAGCACGAGGCATCGCGTGGGTGCGCGTACCGGATGGGTTCACGCCGGGACCCGTGTGGGCGCGTGTCGATCTCTCGAAGACAGACGAGATCAATCTCGCTTTGCGCCGATGGGACAAGCCGGTCAGCGGCCCGATCACATTCGTCGTCGCCGCCGATACGCATATCGCGTATCCAGAGAAGTATTTGTTCGGCGCCGATCTCGAAACGGCGGCGCTGCTTGCGACAGCGCTCGATCCGCCTCCCGCTTTCTTCACGATCGTCGGAGATATCACCCAGGGAGATCGCACCCAAGAGTTCGAGCTCGTGGACGATGCGGTGAACGACCTCGGCGTGCCGTTCATACCCGTGCCCGGCAACCACGACTGGTACGACGGCGGTGCCACCTGGTTCGATCACTACGGTCCCGACAACTACAGCTTCGACATCGCGGATACGCATTTCATCGTCTGGAACATGGCGATGAAAGAGGACGAGATCAGGCGTTACCTCGGCACGGAGCTGTCGTTCGTCGCGCCGGGGATGACGATTGTTGCCCTCACTCATGCGCCACCGAGCGAAGGCGTCACGGATGTCCTACGCGAGCTTGGCGTCGCCTACGTGTTCACCGGTCATGCGCACTCCAACCGGGTCGTCGATCACGACGGTGTGATCGAGCTCAACACCGAGCCGATGTTGATGGGAGGTCTCGACTTCACCCCGGGTGGCTACCGCGTGCTCACGCTCGACCACGGACAACTCGCCTCGTACCATCGATCCACAACGGACCCGCTTGTCTCGATCACCTCCCCGGGTGCGGACGCATGCGTTCCGGGGAGCAGCACCCTGGTCGTCGCCGCGGCTCTGGATGGCAGCGAGACACAAGTGACCGCCGAGGTCGACTGCGGCGAGGCGGTGCAGCTGCGTGACGCCGGTGGCTGGACGTTCGAGATCGCGCTGCCGAATCTCGTCGCGGGTCCGCACGAGGTGCGCGTCATCGCGAACGGCGCAACGGGTCGACGGATCACGGTGGATCGGCAGTTCCAGGTCTGCACCACAACGCCACCCGCGCCCGCGCCGGGCGAAGACTGGCCGCAGCTTGGTGGCGATCCCGCACATACCGGTGTGCGCACCCACGAGGTCGCACCACCATTGACGACGCGCTGGGTTGTCAGCGTCGGCGGACACGTGCTCACTGCGCCGCCGGTGATTGCAGCTGGAACGGTCTACGTCGCGGTCAGTGACCTTGGCCCTGGCAACACCGGTGGTGTCGTCGCACTCGATCTGATGACCGGTGCGCAGCGCTGGCGCGTCACCACGGACGCCACGATTCGCGGTGGGCTTGCCGTCGTGGGCGATACGGTGATCGCTCCGATGATCGACGGTGTGGTCCTGGCACTCGATACCGCGACCGGTGCGGAACGCTGGCGTTACGAGCTGTCGATCGGGGTCGCCTCACAAGCGGGCGCCGTGTTCGCTCCCCCCACCGTGCACGACGACGATCTGCTCGTCGGACACCAACGCAAGCTCGCCGACCTCGACGTGCGCGATGGCACGCTGAAGTGGAGCAACGATCCGGTACCCGCCGGGCGCGATAGCGAGACGGCGTCCGCGTTGGCGGTTGCAGACGGACTCGCGGTCGGCACGTTCGAGCGCGCACTTGGCGGCGTGATCGCGTGGGACGCCGCGACAGGCCGGCAACTGTGGCGTGTCAACGACGGCAGTACCGTCGCGGTCAACGCGTCTCCGGTCATGGATGCGGACACGATCTACCTGGTGAGCGGCGCCGTCGAAGTCACGGCACTCGACCGTAGCGGTGTTGCCCGCTGGCATACGAAACTCGATGACGAGGGCTTCGATTGGGGCCACGCGACGGTCGGTACGCCGGCGCTCGCTTCCGGCATTCTGGTGGTTCCAACGCTGTATCGCGATCTCGTTGCACTCGATACGACGACGGGAGTCGAGCTCTGGCGCTTCGCCGCAAATCCAGGACCGCTGCGCACGACGCACTACCGCGGCGGTGACATGGCGGGCTTTGCTGCGTCGCCGGTGATCACGGGCGGAATCGTGTGGGCGGCTGATACCAGCGGCCAGCTGTCCGCGATCGAGCTGACAACCGGACTGCTCCTGTGGAAAATGCGACTCGGTTCACCGGTGCTCGCGGGCCTCGCTCCGAGTGGTGATTGGCTGATCGTCGGGTCGTACGATGGCACCGTGCGCGCGCTGGTACCGACGAGCCAATCGCCGATACCCGCCTACGGTCCGAGCTGTCGCGAGACGCCCGTCGCCGGTGGTGGCGGTTGTTGCAACGCCGGGCCACCGCAAGCCAGCGGGCTGGCGAGCGCGCTCGTGGTCATTGTCGGCTTGGGCCGCCGGCGCCGTCGGAGGTCGGGACCGCGTGCTTCACTGGGCATAGCCTAGCGTCACCATCACGGTGCGCGGCGAGCCTGTGGTCGTCAGCAGGTCGTGCGTGATGTCGACCCGATCTGGGGCCGGCGCTATGCGAGATCGCGCGGCGAGGAGCAAACGCTAAGCGACGCTGTACACCTTCGTTCGCCGATCGCAGGCGCAACGTGCGACAGCAGCGCGACGCGGAGAGCAGCGCGAGTGCTGCGTTGCGCAGACCGCCGGCGTCGCCTGTGGACTTGTGGACGGCCACGGGTCCACAGGCGCCGAGGTCGTGGCTGGCGCGCCGTCGGAGGATAAGTTGGGGGAAAGGCAGAGGGTGCTTTCGCGGGCTGCCGCCGAGAGGACGCGGCAAGATCTGGGGCCGGCGCTATGCGAGATCGCGCGGCCGTCGCACGTTGCAGCTACGGCGATCGGGCAACAACGTGTACGGCGTTCGCTTGGCGCCAATACCTCGACAGCCGCGTGGGGGCGTGACGACTGCGCGTGGCACCACGGGCCCGGCTGGATGCATCACAATCACAGGTGGAATGCCTCCGGGGTGTACCGCGCGACCACTAGCCCTACCTTCGCAGAAACGAGTCGTTGTCCGAC
>JAYVWH010000742.1:0-5286 GCA_043786265.1 Kofleriaceae bacterium
GCTTCTGCGAGCCGTAGCCCTTCGCGACAAGGCGATCCTCGGCGACGCCCTTCTTCACGAAGTACGCCTTCACCGTCTCGGCGCGCGCCTGCGACAGCGCGTCGTTGTCGGCGAACAGCTTGCTGCCCTTGAGCGCGACGTCATCGGTGTGACCCGAGATCTCGAGCTTCACGTCCTTGAACTCGACGAGCACGGCGACTGCCTTGTCGAGGACCTTCGAGGATGCCGGCACGAGGTCGGCCTTGCCCGTCTTGAAGTTGATGCCCTGGATGGTGCCCGTGAACTTCAAGAGTGCAGCCGGAATCTCGTCCGGGCAGCCGTCGTCGTCCTGGAAGCCGTTCTTGGTCTCCGGCTGATCGGGGCACTTGTCGTTCGCGTCGAGCACGCCGTCACTGTCGTTATCGGGATCGGGGCAGCCGTTGTCGTCCTCGAAGTTGTCCTTGTCCTCGGCTTCGATCGGGCACTTGTCGTCGCCGTCCTTGATGCCGTCGGCGTCGTTGTCCGGATCGGGGCAGCCGTTGTCGTCCTCGAAGCTGTCCTTGTCCTCGGCATCGTTCGGGCACTCGTCGGCGCTGCCGGTGATGCCGTCCTTGTCGGGATCCGGGTCGGTCTTGAGCTCTTCCTTCTTCTTGCGAAGGTCGGCGCCGAAGTCGCGGTACAGCGAAGCGAGCAGCTCGAAGTCGAAGGTGACGCTCTTGCCGGCATTGCTGGGCACGCCGAAGCCGCGCAGGTCGAGGCGAACGCCCCAGCCGCCACCGGCGCGATACTTCACGCCGACACCGACGTGGACTTCACCGTCGGTATCCTTGGTGAGCAGCGATTCGTCCGTCGTACCGATCTTGACGATCCGCGTGACGCCGCCGCCGGCGAGCACGAACGGGATGACCTTGTTGGTCGGGTCGGCGGTGCGGAAGTTCGCGATCAGCTGACCGCGGACGACGGCGTCGTAGATGTCGAACTTGGGGGTCGTGTTGGACTTCGACGTGCCGGCCGACTCCGTCGGGATGACGCCACCCTCGACCTCGATGCCAAACATGCCGAAAATCACGCCGAGCCGCAGGGCGAACAGCGCCGAGTTTGCGTGCTTGGTGGTGTCGTTCTTCTTGGTGCCCAGCGCGTTGTCGTCCGCGAAGACGTGCAGGCCCGCAACGCCACCGATCTCGACACCTGCCGCCGCGCGGCCGACCAGCCCCAGGACCATTACAAACGCTACGGCTAAACGATTCATGGGCCGGTTTGTCCTTCCATAGGTACCTGGAAGGCAAGCAAAATCAGCCAAAAAGCACTGCGCCGACGAGGCTGGTGCGCCTCGCCTTGCGACAGGGCTCAGCGCAGCGTCGACAGCTGGTGCTCGACCGCTGTCACGGCGTCAATTTCATCGATCGCGTGGTCGAGGCGGGCGGATCCTTCGGCCAGCTGCTCGCGCATCGTCTGGAGCTCCCCAGAGGGGTCCTTGAGCTGCGCGTGGTCGGCTTCCAGCAGCACGAGCTTGGCGTTGAGCACGATCGCCTTGGCGCGACAGGCCGCCGCCTGGACGCGCAGCTGATCGACCAGCTCGCCAAGCGCCGGGCGCGCAACGCCTGCCTCGGCGACAGGACCGCTGCCAACCGCGACGGCCACGGCTCCCATCGGTGCGACGGTCCCCCGCGCTGCCCGCGCCGGCACAACGCCCGCGTGCTCGAGCTCGGCCGCATCGAGGCGCACGAAACGACCGGTGGTTGCGTGCTCCGACACGATCGGCTCGGTCACCGCGCCACGATCTGTGCAGCGCGTGGGTCAGAAGTGCGTAGCTGCCTCGTTGCCTCCCAAGTAACCCAGACGCGTTCGAAGAGGACTAGTTCGGTGCGCGGCTTCGCCGCGTCATTTTCCCCTACCTCGGCCCCAACCCGTAGAGCCCGGATCATTTTTGAGATGGGCTCTAGCTCGACCCGTCAGCTCGCCTGGTGCAAGGCCGCGATTTGCGCGCGCTCGTCAGCGGTCGGCAGCAGCGGATCCGGCGGATCCTGCGCGAGCAGCGCATGGAGCGGCTCGTCGCTGTCCGTCCCGCGGCGCTTGGCGGATGCCGTGACGACGCCTGCTCCATCGATGAGGTCGGCCGCCGGCAGCAGGGCAGCGTGAGCGAGCAGGCGTGCCTGGCGAACGGCGAGCTCCACCGAGCGGCCCGCGGCTTCGAGCTCCTCGCGTAGCGGCGCGGCGGCGGGCTCCTCGAGCGGCGCGTCGATGAACACGCCGCGCCAGGTCGCGATCGCGGTGTTGAGTGCCTTCACGGTCGGGACGACCGGCACGTAGCGCGGTGTCGGGAGGATGCGCGCTGCGTACGTCGACGTGAGCCGGCGTTCGATCTCGGTGCAGAAGCGCGCGAGCTCCGGGCGTGGGCACTTGCGCAGCGCGGGAACCTTCAGGTTGTGGAACAGGACCTCGAGTAGTGGCGAGCGCGGAGTTGCTGCGAGAGCGATGCTTGCCTGTACCTGTTCGAGAGCATCGGCGATCCGGCCCTGCAGGAGCTTGCCGCGCTCGGCCTTCACGGTGTCGAGCTCGGGCAGACGCAGCGCGCGATCGAGGAGGGCGCCGTGCGCGGTCGCGTTGACGGCCTGCAAGCGCGCGCATGCATCGGCGAGCCAGCGCTTCTCGTCGTCGAGCCCGCGCAGTTGCCTGAACGCGTTGGCGGCAGCTTCGAGACGCGGAGCCAGCGTCTCCGCGTCGACCAGGAGCTCGAAACATTCGACGAGCGTGCTCGGCATGCCTCGACGAATAGCACGCGCGCGCGACCGCGCAGGGATCGCGCGGCATGCTCTTCCGGCCGTCCGGGGCCAATCGCGCGACATCGGTAGCTGCACGGCCAGAAAACTCAGATCTCCATCGGATCAAGGCATGAACATCGAAAAGCGCCAGTGGCCGCAAGCCTGCGTGGTCCGCTACTTCGCCGACTACATCGCGGGAGTACTGCTCGAACAACCCGCCGATGCCGCAATCACGAATCCGCCATCGACCTTGACCACCTCGGAGAGCGAAGGTCAGCGCTTCGGCGCGGCCGCGAGCTTCTCCTCGACCATGATGTCCGCGACCTTGTAGGTCGGCGCACCGAGCTTCTTGCTGCGCTCGCAGATCTCGAGAATCGTGCCGTAGATCTCCAGCGTGCGCTCGCGCGCCTTGCCCGCATCGTAGCCCTTTACTTCCTGGGCGACATTGACGAGACCGCCCGCGTTGATCGCGTAGTCGGGCGCGTAGAGGATGCCGCGCGCGTGCAGGTCGTCACCGTGGCTGGGTTCCGCGAGCTGGTTGTTCGCGGCACCCGCGACGATGCGCGCCTTGAGGTGGGGGATCGTGATGTCGTTGATACCAGCGCCGAGGGCGCATGGCGCGAACACATCGCACTCGACTTTGGCAACATCATCGATGTTGGTGATCGCCGCGCCGAAGTCGCGCTGCGCACGCTCGCTCTTGAGCTTGTCGACATCAGCGACGGTGAGCTTGGCGCCGGCGGCGTGCAGCTCTTTGCAAAGGTGATAGCCAACGTGGCCGACACCTTGGACCGCGACGTGGACATCCTTGAGGTTGTCCTTGCCGAGCTTGTGCTTCACGCACGCCTCGATACCGCGCCGCACGCCGAGCGCTGTGAACGGCGACGGATCGCCCGAGCCACCGTGCGTCGGATCAATGCCGGTCACGTGCTTGGTCTGCGTGCGGATGATCTCCATGTCCTCGAGGCCCGTGCCGCTGTCCTCGGCGGTGATGTAGTGGCCGCGCAGATCCTCGATGAACCGACCGAACGCCCGAAACAGCGCGACGCGATCGAAGTGGCGCTTGGGCCGCATGATCACGCTCTTGCCGCCACCGTGGGCGAGACCGGCGAGCGCAGCCTTGTAGGTCATGCCGCGCGCGAGGCGCAGGGCATCCGTCAGCGCAGCTTCATCGGTGTCGTACTCGATGAAGCGGCAGCCGCCGAGCGCGGGCCCCATGCGGTGATCGTGAATCGCTATGATCGAGCGTAGCTGCGTCGACTTGTCGAGCTTGAAGTGAACTTCGCCGTAGTCGTACTTGGAGAGCTTGTCGAAAACGTCCATGCGGGTCGTGCATATCACGCCGCGTGCGGCGGCACCCAACCCTCCACGCGTCCTCGTACAGCGAGAACGTCCTCGGTGATACTCGCCCACACCAGCTCTTGCACGCGGCTCGCGTCCGCATCCGGATCCGCCTCCACGAGGCGCGCACACCGCTGCAGGTCACCCGCCGCGATCAGCGCGATTCGATCCGCGGCGCGCTCCGTCGCGGTCAGCCATGTCGCTGCGGCGGTCATTGGATGGACCTTCCGTTCGCGCAGCCGCGCGCCGAGCGAGCGTGCCTGCTCGAGCTCGACCCGGTGCATCGACGTCGACATCCAGCGCGCAGCGTGCGCCGAGTCATCTCCGGGCGGTGCGATCGCCATCTCGATGATCTGGGCAAGCTCTCCGGCGCGCGGGCACAGCAGGCGCGCGATTCGCTCGGTGCGCAGATCCGCGAGCTGGCGTGCGAGATGGAACGCGAGATCGTGATCGTTGACGGTCTTGTCGAGCACCGGCCGCCCCATCGTGAGGACGGGCACGAGCTGACCATCGCGTAGCCGCATGGCGATCGTGCACACGCCCAGCTGGTCGCGATCGAAATAGACAGGCGGACGCGGCGCGATCGCAAAGGTCTGCACGACCCGCGCGAGCACCTTACCCACCTCCGGTGGGATAGCGTGCTCCTTTGCAGGCACTGCCTTCGGCGGCCGCATTCGCGCGCGCTCGACGGCGAAAGGTGGCGCGACGACTGCGAACAGCGCCGACAGCTGGAGGTCGACATCGATGCGCGAGAGCACGTTCCAGTCCTCGTTCGTCAGTGTCCGTGCCTGGACGTCACGCACGGCCGGCAGCCGCAGCGAGTTGCTCGGAGAGAACAGATCCTCGACGCGCCGGGTCGACGCGACGTCGAGCGCGTCCTGGCAGGCCCGCGCCTTGTCGAGCTGCCCGGTCCGCTCGTAGAGCATGCGGAGCGCCTTGTACGACTCGAGGTGGCGCTTGCTCGCGCGCAGGATCTGCTGGTGCTGCGTGATCGCGTTGAGGTCGTGCTTGCTGTCGCTGGTGTAGAGGTCGGCCAGTCGTTTGCGACGCTCGAGGTTCGCCGGATCGAGCGACAGCGCGACTTCGAACGCGACGACCGCATCATCATGGCGCTCTAGCTCGATCAATCGTTCCCCGAGGTGGTCCCACAGCCGCAGTCGCTCGCCGTGACGGCCCTCGACCTCGCGTACGGCCTCGAGGCGTT
>JAYVWH010000743.1:0-7488 GCA_043786265.1 Kofleriaceae bacterium
GTCGAACGCGTTGGCAATGCTGGTTTTCAGCGCGGCACGATTCGCTGGAACGGTGCGATCGGCATCGACCTCGTCTGGCGCAATCCGAATTAGGCGAGGGCGCCGCAAATCTCTACTTGATGGACCTGCGCACCGGTACACCGTTCGCACCTATAGCAGTGGTCGCTTTTGCGCTTGCGGTGCAGGCGGCCGAACTGGCTGGTCTTCGCGCGCTGGCCGATCTCAGGCGTCGCGGCGATGAGTGCCAGCGCGCGCTCGATCTCGCGGACGAGCAGGCCGGGCGCTTTGTCGCGGTGCTTGACCCACCAGCGCAGGGCCGATTCGATCTGCGCGTCCACGCCGGGTGTGTATTCGAGGCGGTAGATCTGATCCGTCGACATCGGTAGCGACGTTCTAGCGAACTCGGGGTGGCGCTGAACGCGATACGCGCGCGGGATTGCGGCATCGGCACGCGCAGCGTCAAGGAGGGCGTCGACCGGCAACGCCACGGCGAACGCCGAGTCGACGATCTGCGAACGTGGATCAAGGACCGACCACACGTCGAGCTGGCTGGACCATTCATGCGCCCGGCCGCGTGCGACATCGATCGCGAAGACCCGCCGAACACCACGGCTGACCAGCTTGGCCGCCCGACTACCCGCATGCCCCAGCGATTCGGTGCTCGCGATCTCGAACGCGAGGTGCTCGAGCTGTCGCCCACCTGTCTGCGGATTGCGCGCGGCCGGATACACGCTGACGTCAGGCGCGATGTCATCGATTCGCGATGTCCGCGTCAGCATATCGACGGCGACCGCAAAGTCGGGTCCGCGATGAGCATCGATCACCGCGGCGAGCTTGGCGTGCGCCGACCCGTGCGGTTCATGCGCGGGCGACACGTACACCACTCTCCCGTCCTCGATCTCGAAGCGCGTCTCCGGTGCGACGAGTCGCTCGTCCACGTCCGGAAGACTGGGGTTGGGTTCGGACGGATGCATCTGCGTGTTCAAGCATACCTCGCTCGCGTGTGGTTGGTTTCGCCGATGCAGAGCACCCGGGTGCCGACGCCAACCCCGCGTCAGTGCGTCGACAACTGCGCAGCGCGTCCGCATATCGGACGCCGGCTACGCGAGCTGCCACTGCAAGAGCGACTCGGTCGTCAACTGCACCGCTGCGTGATAGGTTGGAGCGTGGTCGCGGCTCCTTCAATCGAGACGAGGAACGAAGCGAGCGCCGATGGCGAGCGCCGGTTTGTTCTCCATCGCGTTCCCTGGGCGACGTACGTCGCACTGCGCGACGCGCTCGATGATCAAGCGGGCCTCAAAATGACATACCTGCGTGGCACTCTCGAGCTGATGAGCCCGGGGACCCTGCACGAGGACGCGAAGAAGATCATCGCGCGACTGATCGAGGTCTGGGCGATGGAGCATGACGTCGACCTGCGCGGATTCGGCGGCGCGACGTTTCGGCGGGAAGCCAAGGAGCGCGGCCTCGAGCCCGACGAGTGCTACAAGCTTGGCAAGCTCGAAGACGACGACGTCCCGGATGTTGCGATCGAGGTCATCGTGACCAGCGCCCTCGTCGACAAGATGGCGGTGTACGCGGGGCTCGGCGTTCCCGAAGTATGGGAGTGGCGCCCGACGACGAGCTCGATCACGGTGCATCGGCTCGTCGGCGATCGGTATGAGACTCGCGAGCGCAGCGAGGTCCTCCCCGGGCTCGACGTCGTGAAGCTGTCGCAGTTCGTTCGCCCCGGTGAGAATCAAACGCGGCTCGCGAAGGACTATCAAGCCGCGCTGCGCACGCGCTGATGTGTTCTCACCGCGTTCAGCGGTCGCGTCCTTCCCATCCGAGGCTATGAAGCGCCCCCAAGGTGCGCGTTGTCGGATTGCCGGCCTCCTTCCAATGTAGTAACGTTACTACATGTCATCGCGACGCAAGATCTCCGCGACTAAGACCCTGTCCAGTCGCGAATTCAACCAAGACACGGGCAGGGCAAAGCGTGCGGCGGAAAAGGGGCCGGTCTTTATCACTGACCGAGGCAAGCCTTCACACGTCCTGTTGTCGATCGCGGGGTATCAGCGCCTCGTCGATACGTCGAACATCGTCGATCTGCTCGCGATGCCCAATGGGGAAGAGGTCGAGCTCGAGGTGCCGCGTCTCCGGGGCCTCTACCATGCAGCAGATCTCGCATGATGTTCGTTCTCGATACGAACGTGATCGCGGAGCTGCGGAAAGCGAGCAGCGGCAAGGCGGACCGCAACGTCACGGCGTGGGCTCGACAGGTGCCCACGATGAGCCTGTTCGTGTCCGTCATTTCGATCCTGGAGATCGAGCTCGGGGTACGACTCGCCGAGCGCCGCGATCCCAAGCAAGGGGCGGTGCTGCGCCGCTGGATGACCGGAAGTGTTCTCACCGCCTTCAGCGGTCGCGTCCTTCCCATCGACACGGAGATCGCCGTCGAGTGCGCCCGACTTCACGTTCCCGATCCTCGCTCGGAGCGCGACGCGATGATCGCTGCAACCGCGATCGTGCACCACATGACGGTGGTGACGAGAAACACCTCGGATTTCATCGCGACCGGCGTCGACGTGCTCGACCCGTGGATCGGATAGGAAGGACTTCCAACGTTGCCGGCCGCTGGATCGGCATCTTGACTTAGTCATGTGACTAAGTCATATTTATCCGAGATGAAGATCGTGAATATCCACGAGGCCAAGACGCATCTGTCGAGGCTGATCCAGGAGGCGCTCGACGGCGAGGAGATCATCATCGCCCGGGGTAACGAGCCGATCGTTCGACTGGTCCTCGTAGATTCGGCGAGGCGCGATCGGACCACTGGCTGGGCCAAGGGCCAGGTGCAGATCGCCGACGACTTCGATGCTCCGCTCGATGACTTCGCGGACTACCGGTGACGCGCTACCTGCTCGATACCCACGCGTTCCTCTGGCTTGCGACCGACGATCCACGCCTGACCGCGCGGGCGCGCGCGCTGTTCGTCGATGACCGCGACGAATGTTTTCTCAGCGCGGCCAGCGTCTGGGAGATCGCGATCAAGGCGAGCCTCGGTAAGCTCACGCTTCGAACCACGACCGAGGTTTTGGTGCGGGGCGGGGTCGATCGAGGGATCCGGCTGCTCGACATCGCGAGCAAGCATGCCTTCGTGGTCGAACAGTTACCGTTTCACCATCGCGATCCGTTCGACCGGCTGCTGGTCGCCCAGGCGATGCACGAGGGCCTACAACTCGTGAGTTGCGACGACCAGCTCGATCGTTACGCGGTCACGCGCGTCTGGTCGTGATGATCGATCGCGACGATCAGGCAGGGCCAAGCCGTACCGCTCCCTCGAGCGCTGCCATCTTGCGGTCGAATGTGAGCGTTACGCAGCCGAGGTGCCCGTGCCGCTCGTGGATGAGTCGGTCCATGACGCCTGCCCCCTTCGACGGCTCGAGCGCCGCCAACGCCTCTGCAGGAGAAGCGCGGACGATTCCGGACTTGAGCATCTCCAGCAAGCCTCTGCGCGCGTCTTCCTTCGGGAGGCCATAGTGATACTGAAGCGCAAAGTATGTTTCGCCGAGAACAAGGTCTGTCACGTGAACGTCCTCGTTTGACTCCACCGCTCTTTCCAGTCGCTTTCTCGCGGTCAAAGCCTCCTTCGGAGGTTGTCCCGTCAGGAGCCGCAGGACAACCGAGGTGTCGAGTCCCAAGCTCATACCGTCCGTCGCGTTCGTGCGCGTACGACCGAAGCACGGATGTCGTCCATGTCATGGGACGCTTTCGCGGGAACGTTCAATGACCCGATCCATGACCAATCGCTAGATCTTGGCCTGAGGATCCAGACGCTCTCGCCGTCGATGACGCGCGCTTCAAGCAGCAATTCATCCCCCGGTCCGACCTGGAGCTCGTCGCACAACTCCTTCGGAAACGTGCCTTGACGTTTTGCGGTGAGCTTGATGGACGGCATGTGACTACAGCGTAACCCGCGCCTCCTTACTTTTAAACGACAAAGTAAGGCGATTGGCGACCTTGTTCAGACTGCTCTGCTAAGGTTGTTGAATGCAGACGAAGCGACCGGCCACCTACCAGGACGTCCTCGACGCGCCCGAGCACATGGTGGCCGAGCTCATCGATGGCGAGCTGTTCTTGTCGCCTCGACCTGCGGGGCCGCATACGCTCGTCGCGTCGTACCTTGGCGGCGAGATCATCCCACCGTTCGCGCGAGGCCGCGGCGGCCCCGGTGGCTGGCTCATCCTCGTCGAGCCCGAGCTGCACCTTGGCAAGCGCGTCTGCGTTCCGGACCTCGCAGGGTGGCGGCGCGAGCGGATGTCGACGGTGCCCGAAGATCACAAGTTCACGATCGCACCGGACTGGGTGTGCGAGGTGGCGTCCAAGTCGACCGAGAAATTCGACCGGTACAAGAAGCTGCCGATCTACGCACACGCAGGCATCGGGCACGCCTGGCTCGTTCATCCGGGACATCGCACACTCGAAGTGTTCCGCCTGACGGATGGGAAATGGACGTTGGTCGACGTGTCCGCCGATGACGAGACGGTACGTGCGGAACCGTTCGACGCGATCGAGATCGACCTCGCAGGACTCTGGAAGGACCTCCCCGTGCGCGCGTCGGAGAGCGCTGCAATGTGGGGCGAAGCGCCTTACTGAGATCAACGTTCGTCGACACGTTTGACGGGGCCCTCGCGGTCACCAACGACCATCCCTTGCCGACATCCCGGGATACTCCATATACTTCAGTATATGCACCAGATCCTCCTGGAGCTCGATGAGGCGACCTTCACGCGTCTCGAACGGGTTGCGCCCAGTCGATCGCGCAAGCGCTCCGAGTTCCTGCGCGCCGCGATCCAGCGCGCCTTGTGGGAGATCGAAGAGAAGGAGACCCGGGCGGCCTACCTCGCGTCTCCCGATACCGACCGCGAGGCCGTGTTTGATCCTTCGACCTGGGAGGCGCCCGCGCCCGCGCCCGTGCGCCGTGCCGCCACCAGATCGACACGGCCCCGCTCGACCAGGAAGCCGCGATGACGCAGTACGAGATCCGATGGGCCGACCTGCCTGCCCCGATCGGGCGACGGCCGGTGCTACTACTGTCGCGAACGCCTGCCTACGAATACCTGAGCAAGGTGATCGTCGCCGAGGTCACCAGCACGGTGCGGGGAATTCCACAGGAGGTCACGCTCGGCAAGCGCGAGGGCCTGTCACGGCCGTCGGTCGCCAACCTGGACAACATTCAGGTCGTCGCCAAGGCTCGGCTGTCCGACGTGATCGGCGCGCTGGCAGCGCCGCGTCACCGCGAGGTCAAGCGCGCGCTCGGCTATGCGCTGGCCTGGCCCGAGCTCCAGGTACTGTGAGGTCGATCTAGGCCGCAAGGAACGATAGATTGATCTGCGCGTCATCGACGAGGTGACTGACTTCAGCCGATCTGCACGGCGATGTCGCCGTTCTTCAGCACGACGCGCACTTCGCCCTTGGACTCGAGACCGAAGCTGCCGAACGCGACGTCCTCGAGCTCCCGCGTGAGAGTGGAGGACAGACCGCGCGCACCGGTCTCGCGCTTGATCGCGTCTTGCACGATGTGATCGAGCACGGGCTCCTCGATCACGAGCTCGAAGCCTTCGAGCTTGAACTCGCGGCTCATGCGCACGATCACGTCGGATTGGAGGATGTCCTTGAGGGTCTGCGCGTCGAGCGCCTTGAACGGGACGACACGTGTGAAGCGCGCGACGAGCTCGGGCAGAAAGCCGTAGGCCTGAAAGTTGGCGACGTTCTCGACCTGGTCGGCCGTGAAGTCCACCGCGATCGCATCGGGGTCCGAGCCCGCTTCGGCTTGATCGCGACCAAAGCCTATCGAGTCACGCATCGCGCGTCGATGGGCGATCTGCTGGAAGCCCGAGAAGGCGCCCGCCGCGATGAAGGCGATGTCCGCGGTCGACATCACGACGTGGTCGGCGTAGCTCGAGTGAGTGAGGTCGAGCGGCACGACGACTTCGCTCGACTCGAGCATCTTCAGCAGCTCGCGCTGGACGCCCATGCCGGTGACGTCCTTGGTGGTGCCGGCGCCCGCGAAGATCGCGTTGTTCTGGCCCGAGGCGATCTTGTCGAATTCGTCCAGGCAGACGATCCCGATCGAGGCCAGCATCGGGTTCTCGTCCGCGGTGTGGAGCAGGCGGGTCAGGATGGTCGAGGGGTCCTGGCCGACGTAGCCGGTCTCGCTGTAGGTGGTGATGTCGACGAGGGCGGTGGGCAGCTTGAGGATCTTGCCGAACAGGGACTCGACGAGGAAGGTCTTGCCCGAGCCGGTCGGCCCGACGAACAGAAAGTTCGACTTTCGAGGCAGCTCGGCACGGTCCACACCGTCGACGTAGATGCGCTTGATCCGCTTCACGTGCCGGTAAGCCATCAGGCACAGGGCACGCCGGGCATGGTTCTGGCCACGGTAGCCAAGCTCGTGCAGGGCCTGGAACATCGCCTGCGGCGACGGACAGGCCAGCTCGCGCACGAACTTGATGAAGTGCTCGAGCCCCTGCTTTCGGACCTTGCGGTTCGGCTCCATCCGACGACGAATTGTAGCGTCGGCCGGGCCAATTGACCAATTGCCATCTGCCGTGAGCTAATCGGCAGTGGTGACGACCGAGAGCCTGGTGCGACCGTTCCTCGATGCGGCTCCGGCTGCCGTTCGCGCCACGCTGGAGGCCCTGCCGGACCTCGACCGGCGCCTGTGGGGGCTGGTCGCGGAAGGCCGCGCCGCCTGGCCGAATTTGACGGTCGATGGCAAGGATCTCGTCGCGTTCGTCGCCCGCGGCATGTCCGAGGACCTCGCCGATGCCGCCCTCGATGGCCTGCGCCCGACGGATTTGTATTTAGCCTGCGCCTGCGCCAAGAACGTGCCCGGCGCGGTGGCGGCGTTTGACCGCGACTTCATGCGCGAGGTCGATATCGCCCTCGCCCGCATGCGGATCGGAGCGGCCCGCCTTAATGACGTGAAGCAGCTGGTGCGCCAGCGCCTGTTCGTGGGCGGTGGGACGTCCGGGGTGCCGACGTCGGCGGGCAAGATCAGCGAGTACGGCGGTCGTGGCGATCTGCGTAGATGGGTGCGAAGCGTCGCCGTTCGCACGTGCCTCAACGAGATGCGCAAGGGCAAGCGCGAGGTGCTCGTCGATGACGACCATCTGATCGCGCAGCACGCGACGTCGGGGGATGACCCCGAGGTCGACTACATGAAGCGCACGTACTCCGAGCAGTTCAAGCAGGCGTTCGGCGACTCGCTACAGAAGCTCGGCGCACGCGAGCAGACGCTGCTGCGCTACCACCACGTCGACGGCCTCAACATCGACGAGATCGGCGCGATCTACCGCGTCCACCGCGTCACGGCGTTTCGCTGGATCGAAAAAGCGAAAGAGCAGCTCGTGAAGGGGACGCTCGAGATCCTGCGCGATCGGCTGAAGCTCCCCGCGAACGAGCTCGACAGCGTGCTGCGCATGATCCGCAGCCAGATCCACC
>JAYVWH010000744.1:0-7311 GCA_043786265.1 Kofleriaceae bacterium
CCCCAGCGAATCTGCGCGTCGCTCGTCATCGGCGGGCACGTGATCAGATCGGCGGGCGCGGAGCCACAGCTCGCGATGTCGGAGCCACCTGTCGGCGTCACGAAGTTCGTCCGAGTGATCTCGAACGTCGGATTGGGATCCGCCACTTGTTGCGACGAGCCGTCGAACGACGGCGATGCACACCCGAACATGAACACGAGACCAACCGTTTTGCCGCGCATGCGACGGACCATAGGGGATCCAGCCGTTGGCAGTCAGCAAAAATTTGATGGCATGCCGCTGTCGTCGGAGGTCTGCCGCTGACTACCGCACGTCGCACCCCCGACGGGTACTCCCAAATCCCTTGTCATCGATCCCGAGGGACGGCACAGTGCCAGGCCGCGAGCCCTGGTTGGCTCCTCTAGCGCCCGTAGCTCAATCGGATCGAGCAACGGATTTCTACTCCGTAGGTTGCAGGTTCGAGTCCTGCCGGGCGCGCTCGCACGTACGGCGTTCCGGAGCGCGCGCGGGCGCACCACGCTTAGACGGTGTCCCAGGGGGTGGCGACGAACTGCACGCCCACGGTGCGGTTCTTTGCCCGATCTCACCACTCCGTGATCGTCCTGCCTATACTCCGGCAGCGTTCACGGAGAACATATGAATCAGAAGTGGCTGGCGTGTCTCGCCCTGCTACTCGGGGCCTGCCCGAGTGTGACGGTCGACAAGAACGAAGGTGCGGCGAGGGCTGAGGTGGAGTTCGACCCCGGCGCCAAGGTCATTCCATTCCCCAATAACCTACTGCTCGACCCGGCGACGGGACGGGTAATGCTGCCACCGCAGTGCAACGAGAGCCCGACGGGGGCTGCGACGCGCGCATCTCTCAACAAGCTCGACGGCTTCGGCACGTACGAGCCGACGATCAACGTCACGTTCACCGAGCCGGTCGACGTGGCGTCGCTCGACAAGCGCGTGCTCGTGTATCAGCGGTCTCGCGCAGGCGTCGCGCTGGATGGGAGTGGTGCGGTGGCAGTCCCCGTGATCGCGATCCCTGGCAAGACGGTACGCTACGGCAACCAGACGGACCTGGCCAACTGCACCGGCGCGGCCATGGTCGATCAGGTCACGTTTATACCGACGCGCCCGCTCGAGCAGAAGTCGACCTACACCGTCGCGCTGCTGGCCGGCATCAAGACGGCCACTGGCGATGACTTCAATGCATCGTTCACCTGGAGCCTGGTCCGGAGCCGTTTTCCGGTCGTCGTGTTCGACGATGCGGGCAACGTCACCGCAAACCACACGCCGCTCGACCCCAACAAGCCCGAGGACAAGGTGTCGCTTGCCGGTCTCGATCTGCTGTGGAAGGCGCATGCCGGGGCGCTGGCGTTCCTCGGCGTCAAGGGCGTCGACAACGACGAGGTTCTTCTCGCATTCGATTTCAACACGCAGACGATCACCGACCCACTCGACCCCACGGTCGAGGGCTCGCCTGCCTCGTCGCCGACGCCACTGCCGCTACTCGGTAACGCGTCCACGTCCACCCAGGTAGCAGGCGCGCGTGCGGGCCTGTTCGCGCAGTGCACCGTGGATGACCCGATCTCCGATACCCAGTGCTTCCTCCGCGTCCTGCTTGGCGCCGGCAACTACAACGTCGGCAAGGCGACGTGCGCGGTCGCTGGCTGTGCGGCGATCAACGACGTCCTCGGCTCGCTGTTGCTGTCGAAGCAATACGGCGTCGATGTCCCGAACACGATGTACACCGGTACCGGCACGATGCCGATCCCCGGCGCGTGGAACGATCCATACAAGCCGACGCCGATCCACAACACCACCAACGCAAACCCGCCCCTCAACGACGCGCAGGCCAAGATCGGAGTGCTGGTCCTGATCCCGCAGGGCACTGCGCCCACCGGGGGCTGGCCCACGGTGATCTTCCAGCACGGCATCACGCGCTCGCGTAGCGACGTGCTCGGTGTCGCCGGTGCACTCGCTTCGCAGGGCTTCGCGATCGTCGCGATCGACGCCGTTAACCACGGCTCGCGCGCCGTTCGCGTCTCGAATGTCGCGAGCGCGATTCCCGCCGAGAACTGCGTCGATGTTGGCGTCGGTATCCCGGGCCCGCGCCCGGATCTGGGTCCCGACCCGACCACACACAGCGACTGCTACGCGCCGGTGCTGTCTGCGGATCTGGCGGCTACCCGCGACAGCTTCCGCCAGACCGCGCTCGACATCGAGCAGCTCGTCACCTCGCTCAAGGCATGCGGCACGACCGCGTGCGGCAAGCTGAAGGTCGACCCGACGAAGATCCTCTACCTCGGCCACTCGCTGATCGGCGGTAATCTCGGCGTGCTCGCGACGCCGTTCACGGATGTCAAGGCGAGCGTGTTCAACGCCGCTGGCGCGGGGTGGCTCGACATCATCGAGAACACCGAGCAGACCGCGACCTTCCAGTGCCCGCTCGTCGACGCGCTGATCCAGGCGGGCTTCCTCATGGGCGCGCCGTACGACAAGACGGCGATGACGGGTCTGTGCACGACCGACGCGTGGAAGACGATGCCGGGCTATCGGCAGTTCGCATCGATCGGCCGCTGGCTGCTCGACCCTGCGGACCCCGCAAACTTCGCGTCGCAGCTCGCCACGAAGACGTGGTTGCTGCAGGAGATCCAGGACGACGACGTCGTTCCCAACGTCACGACCGACAACCTCGGCGCGTTCGCGGGTCAGCCGCGCGGCGACGCGAGCTGCGGCGTCCCGTTCGGCCCGAGCGTCCCGCCGTCGACAGCGCTGCTCGCCAACCCGACCCAGAGCCACTTCCTCCAGTACGTGCAGTACGCACCGGGCAGCCCGGAGTGCCCGCCCGGAAACACGTACAGCCACGGCTCGCTGCTCAAGCCCGACGCGGGATCAGCGGGCCAGCTGGCCACCGTCCGCCTCCAGACCGACATGGTCTATTTCTTCCTCTCCAACAAGTAGACCCCAGCCATGAATAACCTACGCACGTATGTGGTGTCAGCGCTGGGTCTGGTCGGCATCGCCGGCACAGCCTACGCGAACTCGTTCAACATCAACGAGCACGATGCACGCGTCACCGGCCGCGGTGGTGCGAGCGCTGCGAGCAACGAAGACGCATCGGCAATCGTGTTCAACCCCGCGGGTATCGCACGCGTCGAGGGCACGCAGGTCTCGCTCCAAGGCACCCTCTATATCGCCGAGGGTTCGTACGAGAATTCGACGACCCCGAAGGTCACGACGGATAGCCCGCCGTCCCCAGTGCCGAGCCTCTTCATCGTGTCGCGCCTGCACGACATGATCGCGGTGGGCCTCGGCTTCCATCTGCCGTTCGGTCTCGCGGTGTCGTACCCCGACAGAAATCCGCAGGCCTCCGTCGCGCAGGACAGTTCTCTGCGCACGCTGTTCATCTCGCCGGTGGTCGGCCTCAATCTGCACAAGCAGGTACCGGGTCTGTCCATGGGCTTTGGCGTCGACATCGTTCCGTCGAGCGTCCACCTCCAGCGCAACGTCGTGTTTGGGGACTCCACGGGCACGGCAGACCTCGCGGCCAACACCGTCGGCGTCGGGTTCCGCGGCGGCATCATGTATCATCCGCCGAAGATCAAGCACCTCAAGCTCGGCGCGATGTACCGCAGCAAGGTCAAGCTCGACTTCGACGGGCAGGCCGACTTCGACATCGACGACCCGTACCGCGCCCAGCTGCCGCCCGACGGCGACGCCCACACCACGATCAACCTCCCCCAAGCAGTGTGGGGCGGCGTCGCGTACGGCGTCGATGATTTCGAGGTCGAGATCGATGCGGTATGGATCGGCTGGAGCGGCGCGTTCCAGAAGGATCCGTACCGTGGCGGCGATTCGACGGCGCTCGTGATCGAGCTCCCCGGTGGCCAGACCTCGGAGATCCCCGAGGACTACAAGGACACGCTGACCTGGCGCCTGGGCGCCGACTACACGCTGCCCGCTCAGAAGATGCACCTGCGCGCCGGCTTCATCTATGACCCGACGCCGATCCCGACGTCGACGGTGACCGCACAGCTGCCCGACGTCGACCGGTTCGCTGTGACTGTCGGCGCGAGCCGCGAGATCACCGAGCAGGTCAGTGCGCACTTCGGTGCGCTGTGGATCCCGCACCGCGAGCGTGACTCGTCGAGCGACCCGCAGTACCCGATCTTCCACGGCACGTACGCCGTCCAGGCCCTCGTGCTCTCGCTCGGTATCACGGGCACGTTCGGCGCTACGAAGCAGACGCCCCCCGCCGGTCAGTCGAGCGTCGCCAGCAATAACGATAGGACTCGTCCATGAATCGCAGAGATTTTCTCCGTGGCGCCGGTGCATTCATCGTCGGCGCGAAGCTACTGCCCGCGTGCGGCGACGACGCCGTCAAGCCCGACGTTGATGCGTCACTCGCTGGCCGCTACGCGTTCCCGCAGGGTCTCGCCTCGGGCGATCCACGCTCGACCTCGGTCGTGCTGTGGACTCGCGCGATCCAGAAGGCCGATCCGCTGACGGACGTCGAGCTCAAGCTCCAGGTCGCGACCGACGAGGGCTTCGCGTCCGTGGTTGCCGACATGACGCTGACCGCGACTGGCGCGAGCGATCACGCGGTACGCATTCTCGTCACTGCTCTGACAGCAAACACGACGTACTACTACCGGTTCACTGCCGGCATCGACCAGACCAGCGGCCGCACGCGCACGGCGCCGGCCTCGACCGCGGATGTTCAGGTCAACCTCGCGTGGGTTTCGTGTCAGGACTACCAGTCCGGTCACTTCGGCGCCTACCAACAGATGATCGCCGACGACGACGCGCGTCCCGAGGCGGACCGCATCCAGTTCGTCCTTCACATGGGCGATGTGATCTACGAAACCATCGACGAGCCGTCGCAGCGCGCGGTCGACGACGCGTTCGAGACCAAGATCCTCACGAACGAGGACGGCTCCGAGCGCATCCCGCGTCCGTTCCCCTCGGGTGGTGGCACCACCGGCGCGGCGCCCTTCGCGAGGACGACCGACGATTACCGCCACCTCTACAAGACGTTCTTCTCGGATCCGAATCTCCAGGCGGCTCGCGCCCGCTGGCCGTTCATCTACACGTGGGACGACCACGAGTTCACGAACGACTACTGGCAGTCGCAGGCGAACTACATCGACGGCACCACGCTCGACGAGGGGTCGCAGCAGCGCAAGGTCAACGCGAACCATGCCTGGTTCGAGTACATCCCTGCGCAGCTGACCGGCGCCGTCGGACCAACCGGTGTGACCCAGAACGCGAAGGACTTCACGCCGGCGACGGTCACGAACGCGCGCTTCACGGCGCCGGACGCGAACAACTTCGTCCCCGAGGCGAACAACGTTGCAGCGGTCGGCTCGATTACGATCTATCGCTCGCTTCGCTGGGGCAAGCACGTCGAGATCGTGATGACCGACGAGCGCTCGTATCGCAGCGATCACGCGATCCCCGAGGACACGGTTGCGCTGATCAACGCGGCGGCGGGCCAGACGGTGTTCTTCGATCCGCGTAACTTCCTGCCGCTACCGCTGGTCACGCTGATGGACCTCGGCAGCGTCGCGGGGCAGCCGACGATCTCGCTAGGGGCGGGATCGATCCCGAACCCGCGCAACACGTTCCCGATCGGCACGATGCTCGGCAAGCCACAGAAGGACTGGTGGAAGGCGACCATGCTCGCGAGCGACGCGACGTGGAAGCTGTGGGGCAACGAGGTGCCGATGATGCGCATGCGCGTCACGAACCCGAACAACGCACTTGGCTTCGAGCGCGTTCTCGACGGGGACGCGTGGGATGGCTATCCGACCGAGCGCAAGGAGCTGATCGGCTACCTGGTGGCGCAGAACATCAAGAACGTGGTGCTCTTGTCGGGGGATATCCACGCGCACTTCGCGGGCATCGTTGTCGACGATTACGATGTCGCCGTCGGTAGCCGCGTGCCTGTGGCGACCGAGCTGGTCTCGGCGGGCATCTCGTCGAACTCGCTGTTCTCGTTCTACGAGTCGGCGACGCGCGGTCTTGGGGCGTTGCGCGGGCTGGTCACGGTGGATGCAAGCGCCACCGCGGGCGGCTCGGCATTCACCGAGAACATCAACCTGCTGGTGACCAAGGGAACGGCTGCGGCATCTGTCTTCGCACAGACGAAGAGCCTGGCCGCGACGACGAGCTTCCAGGATCCGACGGCGAATCCGCACATCAAGTACGTCGACACCAACGCGCAGGGCTATGGCTACGCGAAGGTCACGGCGACCGAGGTGCAGAGCACGCTGGTGACGATCAATCGGCCGGTCGGTGCACCTTCGACAACGGCGCCCGGCATCAAGCGGGCGGCCGCATTCGTGATCCCGAAGGACAACCCGGGCGGCATGACCGGTCCGACGATCACCGGCACCAAGCCGTTCCCGCTGACCTAACCGGTTAGACGAGCTTCGGCTCGATCAGCTCGATCGATCGCCACGCGCCGGACCGGAATCGGTATCCGAGCGCGGCGGCGAGTAGAGCGAGATAGCCCACCAGGCACAGCATCGCGCCGACGGGGCCACCATCCCACGTGAACACCACGAGGAGGGCCGCGGGCGTGAACACGGCCCAGGCGAGCAGTAGGCGCGCAGCTGCGGTCCAGAACGTGTCGCCTGCTGCGCGAAGCGTCTCGGCGAGCGTGAGCGAGGTCGCGTCGAACAGCTGCCACGCGGCGCTGATCAGCAGCATCGTCGTGCCGACCGACACCATCACGGGAGAGGTGTGCCGGCTGTCGAACAGCGCGAGGATCCTGCCGGGGAACACGAGATAGGCGATGCCGATCATGCCCATCCAGCCCATCGTGGAGAGCAGCGTGACCTTGACCTGGGGCCACACCTCGTCGCGCTTGCCGGCACCGATCGCCTGACCGGCGAGGATCGCGCCTGCCGAAGCGAGACCGAACGCCGGCATGAATCCGATCGAGTTCACGGCGAGCACGGCGTTCATCGCTGCGACGGTCTCGTCGCCGAGGCTCGACAGCACGAAGTTGATGAACACCTGGAATGCCGCGAACTCGAGAAACCAGTTGAGGCCGTTCGGGAGGCCGAACTTGACGACACGGCCGAATTCGCCGCGCGACAGCGCAGCTTGCTTGGCGCGCGGTGCACCGCCCCAGCGGCGCCAGAACGCGAGCGCGAGGAACGCGAAGCCGGCCCAGCTGGCGATCACCGCCCCCCACGCGGCACCGGCGACGCCGAGCGCGGGTGCACCGAGGTGGCCATCGATCAGCAGCCAGTTGCACGCGATCGCGATGACCATCGAGATCATGCCCGCGATCATCTGCATCCACGTGTTGCC
>JAYVWH010000745.1:0-3542 GCA_043786265.1 Kofleriaceae bacterium
GTGATCGGTCTGTACGCGGCCATGGGAATTGTAGCGTTCCTGATCGCTGCAGGCCGGGGCGATCCAGACCTGTACCGGCTGGGTGGCCAACCCGAAGCCTGGCAGCTGGGGGCGTCGCCCGCCATCGGGGCGCTGGTCGGACTGGGGGTCGTCGGACTTACCCGTGTCGCGACGCGGCACTTGCGATGGGCGCGTGATCTGCACACCAGCTTTCATGACCTGCTGGGCCCGCTCGCCAGCCGCGAGATCGTGATCCTGGCCCTGGCGAGCTCGGTCGGCGAAGAGCTGCTGTTTCGCGGTGCGCTGCTACCGTGGGTGGGTGTGTGGGTGCAGGGCGTCGTGTTCGCGCTGCTGCACATCGGTCCCGGCCGGCGGTTCTTGCCGTGGACGATCTCGGCGCTCGTGCTCGGCCTGGGTTTTGGCTACTTCGCACGCTGGACCGGCAATCTCGGCGGCCCGATTGCCGCGCACTTCATGATCAACTTTCTCAATCTTAAGTTCATTGTCGCTTCGCGCGGCGCCGCCAACGCGCCACGCCCCGTGACGGCGTAGTACGTTTCAAGAGCGATGCGGCCGGGGGAGCTCGTCGAGGGTCGGTTCGAGCTGCACGACGTGGCCGGATCCGGAGGAATGGGCACGGTCTATCGGGCGACGGATCGCAGCGCAAACACGCCGGTCGCCTTCAAGGTCCTGCGCAGTGCGTCGCCCGATGCCGCCGATCGGTTCGCGCGCGAGGTCCGCGTGCTCAGCAGCCTGCGGCATCCCGGCATCGTGCGCTACATCGCGGATGGCCGCACGTCAGAGGGCGAGATGTGGCTCGCGATGGAGTGGCTCGATGGCGAGAGCCTCAACCACCGCATCGCTGGCGCCGGGCTCACGCCGGCCGAGGCGGTCGAGCTCGTGCGCCGGATCGCAGAAGCACTCGGCGCTGCGCACGATCGCGGTGTGATTCATCGCGATCTCAAGCCGTCGAACCTGTTCCTCGTCGACGGCGATCTCGAGCGCGTCAAGATTCTCGATTTCGGTGTCGCGCGGGTCACCGATGCGTTGGCTACGCGCACCGGCGTGATGGTCGGTACGCCGGGCTACATGGCGCCCGAGCAGGCGCGCGGCGATCGCGATGTCGGCCCGCGCTCGGATGTATTCGCGCTCGGCTGCCTGCTGTTCGAATGCCTCACAGGCAAGGCACCGTTCGTCGGCGAGAACGTGATGGCGGTGCTCGCGAAGATCCTCCTCGAGGACGCGCCGCGCGTCGGTGTGGTGCGCCCCGACGTTCCCGAGGCGCTCGACGATCTCGTGGCGCGCACGCTCAGCAAGCATCCCGAGGAGCGGCCGCGCGACGGTACGCACCTCGCCGCGGAGCTCGCAGGTCTCGGCGCGATCCACGCCGCCGACCGGCAGGCGAGCGCACAAGCAGCGGCGGCGCTGACCACCACCGAGCGGCGGCTGCTGTGCGTGGTGCTGATCGATGTGGGCCAGCGTGACCTCGTCGACGTCGAGTCGACGCGACCGAGCCTGCCTTCGCTGATCGAGCCGACGATGCTGTCGACGCCAGCCGGCGACGCGACGATTCACGACGGGGGCGCGCCCGAGCTCAAGGCACTGCGCGAGGCAGCGGAGGCACACGGCGCTCGGATGCAGAAGCTCGCCGATGGCTCGCTCGTGGTCACGCTGCTGGGGATGGGGGGTACGGCGGATCAGGCGATGCAGGCGGCGCGCTGTGCGCTCGCGTTGAAAGCCTTGCTCCCCGACACGTCGCTCGCACTCGCGACGGGACGCGGTGTGATGGCGGGACGCTGGCCCGTCGGGGAGGCGATCGATCGAGCGGCCGCACTGCTCGCGGCGGCACGCGCGGCAGCGACGCACCTGGTGCGTGTCGACGAGGTTACGGCAGGTCTTCTCGCGACGCGCTTCGATGTCGGCGGTGACGAGGCAGGCCTCTACTTGCTTGGCGAGCGTGACCTCGTTCAGGTCACGCGGACGTTGCTCGGCAAGCCGACGCCGTGTGTCGGTCGCGATCGCGAGCTTGGCGTCCTCAATGGTCTCTACGAGGAGTGTCTGTCGGAGCCGATGGCGCGTGCGGTGCTCATCACGGGCGCAGCCGGCGTTGGGAAGTCGCGCGTGCGCTACGAGCTGGTGCGCCGCATCAAGGGACGCGACGAGCCCGTCGAGATCTGGATCGGTCGCGGTGATCCGCTCCGCACCGGTTCGCCGTTCGGCATGATCGCGCCGGCGCTGCGTCGGGCAGCCGGCATCACCGACAGCGAGTCGATCGACGTGCGCCGTCAGAAGCTGCGCGCGCGCACGAAGCGTAACGCCAGTGCGGACGTCACGCGCACCACGCACTTCCTCGGCGAGCTTGTCGGTGTGCCGTTCCCCGACGAGGAATCGGTCGAGCTGCGAGCCGCGCGTCAGGATGCGCAGCTGATGGCCGACCAGGTCCGGCGCGCGTTCGAACATTTCTTGGCGATCGAGACTGCGGTCCAGCCGGTCGTGATCATTCTCGAAGATCTCCACTGGGGTGACCTGCCGACGGTCAAGCTCATCGACTCGGCGTTGCGCGCGTTGCCCGATCGGCCCTGGTTCGTCGTGGCGCTCGCGCGCGATGAAGTACGCGAGATGTTCCCGCGCCTATGGGCCGAACGCGGCCTGCAGGAGCTGCGGCTCGACGAGCTGACGAAGAAGGGCAGCGAGAAGCTGATCCGGCAGGTGCTCGGTGCACAAGCGACCGACACCCTGGTCGCTCGTCTGTTCGAGCAGTCGGGCGGAAATGCGTTCTATCTCGAGGAGCTGATCCGCGCGGTCGCCGAGGGCAAAGGCGATGCGATGCCGGAGACCGTGCTCGCGGTCGTGCAAGGTCGTCTCGAGCGGCTCGAGGTCGATGCGCGTCGCGTGCTCCGTGCCTCGAGCGTATTCGGTCAGGTGTTCTGGCGCGGTGGCGTGACCAAGCTGCTCGGTGGTGAGGCACGCGAATCGACGGTGCGCGCATGGCTCGACGAGCTCGTCGAACGCGAGCTGATCGCCCGCGCGCCGATCTCGCGATTCGAAGGCGAAGACGAGTACCTGTATCGCCACGCGACGGTGCGCGAGGCCGCGTACGGGATGCTGACCGACCCCGATCGCAAGCTCGGTCACCGGCTCGCCGGCGAGTGGCTCCAATACATCGGTGAGCGCGAAGCGATGGTGCTCGCCGAACACTTCGAGCGTGGTGGTGAGCTCGCGCGCGCGGCCGCGTGGTACCGGCCCGCCGTCGACCAGGCGCTCGCGGGCGGTGACTTCCGTGGTGCTGCGCAGCGCGCCGAGCGAGGTGTCGCGTGCGGTGCGAGCGGCGAGACCCTCGGTGGATTACGCCGCTCGCAGGCTGAAGCGCACAAGTGGTGCGGTGAGTTCGTCGCGGCGGAGCGCTACGCCCTCGAAGCGATGCAGCTGCTCCTGCGCGGCTCCGCGGCATGGTTCGCGGCGGCAGGTGAAGCGGCCGAAGCGAGTGGCAAGCTCGGCGATGTCGTCCAGCTCGCGCGCATCGCGCAGGCGATCGAGGAAGC
>JAYVWH010000746.1:0-3760 GCA_043786265.1 Kofleriaceae bacterium
CGATCCACGCGGCACGATCCGGCGCGGCGAGCCCGGCTACGTCCTGATGCTCAATGCCGACGAGCTCCCTCTCGATGATCTGGTGTCCGCGCTCGAGCGGCTCGAGCGGATCGCCAGCGACATCCTCGGCACCAACTAGACGTGATCTGAGCCTGCGCACGACGACCGCCGCGAAACGCACGCGGCGTACAGCGCTCGCGCCGGTACAGAGTGGCCCTACGCGTCCTCCTGCTCCTTCTCGTACTTCTTGAAGCGAACCTCGGCCGCATCGGCGTTGCCGATCCAGCCCTTGTGGCGGAAGTAGAGCAAGATCGAGATGCCCACCGAGGCCATCAGGATCAGCGCGAACGGATAGCCCCAGAACCAGTGCAGCTCGGGCATGTTGTCGAAGTTCATGCCGTAGACGCCGGCGATGAAGGTCAGCGGCAGCATCACCGTCGAGATCAGCGTCAGGGTCTTCATGACCTCGTTCATGCGATTGCTCTGCACGCTGAGGTACGCGTCGAGCGATGAGGTCACGAGATCGCGTTAGCCCTCGGCGATGTCGCCGATCCGCAAGAAGTGATCGTAGACGTCGCGGTAGAACGGGATCGCATCGGGAGGAATCTCGCCGAAGTCACCGCGCGAGAGGCGCAGCAGGATCTCGCGCTGGTGGATCGACATTCGCCGCAGCTCCTGCAGCGTGCGCTTGAACCCGAGGATCCGGGCGAGGACCTTCTTCCCCTTCGGTGTGCCGGCCTTCTCGAGCACGTCGACCTCGAGCTGCTCGATCTCGCGGTCGAGCTGATCGATCACCGGCAGATAGCGATCGACGGCGCGATCGAGCACCGCGTGCGCGAGCCAGGCGATGCCTTTCTGCAAGAGGCGTGGCGAGTGATCGAGCTCGGTACCGATGTCATCGGTGACCAGGCCATCGCGATCGTGGGTGATCAGGAACGTCTCGCCGATCACGATGTCGATCTCGACGAGCGCGAGCTTGTCCTTCTTGCGCGCGCCCACGCCGTGGACGATCACGTAGAGGTACTCGTCGAAGTCATCGATCTTCGGCTGCGACCGCCGTCCCCAGATATCCTCGATCGAGAGCGGGTGGAGCTTGAGCGTGTCCCTGAGCAGCTCGTCGGCCTCTGGAGATTCCCGCTCGAGATCGATCCAGATCTTGTTGTTCGCGGCGAGCGCCGCCCGAATCTCGTCGAGCCGGGTCGTGGTGACCAGCTTGTCGCCCTCCAGGATCCGCGCCTGCATGCGACCTTTGATACCTCAGGTGGGGAGCAGATGCGCTCCGCTGCCCCGGACCTGTCGCACGATCTCGTGCAGCACGGTGGTCAGCGCGTGCGAGTCCTGGCCCTTCCTCAGCATCGGTCGACCCGGGGCCACGGTGCCGGCGTCGTCGCCTTCCCAGCCGGAGAGGAACACCACGCGCTCGGCGAGCCACGGCCGGTTCGCGAGGATCCAGCGATAGACGTCCGCACCATTGCCGTCGTCCATGCGCCAGTCGAGGACCATGACGTCGAACTCCGTGTGCTCGAGCAGCGTGATCGCCCCGTGTCCGCTCTCGACGCGGGTCACCGCGTAGGTCTGACCGAGGAGATCGCCTATCACCATCAGGAGCACCGGCTCGTCGTCGCACAACAGGAGGCGCGGCTTGCTGCTCTCGGCCTCGGCGATCGCATCGCGCTGCGCCTCGAGGCTGATCCGCTTGCGCACGGTAGCGATCGCGACGCGGACGATGTCGTTGGGGCGCGCCATCGACACCTCGATGCAGCGGCCCGCGACGATCTGGTCGAACTCGGAGGGAAGCTCCGAGCCGATGAACACGAACTGGTCGCGGAGGTCGTAGCGACGCTGCAAGCACCACCGGTAGACCTCTCCGCCGACCACGTAGTGCGTGTCCCAGGGTGCGACCACGACGTTGACCGGCCGGGCGCCCTCCAGATATGCCTGCGCTCGGTAGCCGGTGACCGCGGTGACCACGTCAAAGCCACTGGCCTCGAACAGCCGTGTCATCAGATCGAGCGCGTTCGCGTCGTCGTGAATCACGAGGACGGTAGGACGATCCAACGGCACGGTGGCGCTCATTATAGCCGTGCTAGTGTTTCGGGCATATGCGATGGATCTTCCCGCTCGGCGCGGCTGCCGGGCTCCTGGGCTGCCCCGGAAATGGTGGCAACACCACTCTCAAGCCCGACCCGAAGCCGATTGCGACACCGGAGATCAAGATCGATCTCCCATCGATCCCCGCCAAGATCGACGTCACCAAGAGTCAACCGACCGACGGGAACGCTCCCGACAAGCGGTCCGCGCTTCTCGACATCCTCAAGTCCGAGACCGAGCGCGAGATGGCTGCGCTCCGGAAGCAGAAGGAACCGGCGCACTACCTCGCCTTCCAGCTGGTCGAGCAGCGGGTGGTCAGCCTCGAGGCAGAGGGTGGCGCGCTGATCACCGATAGCGATGATACCGCTCGCAACCTCGACGTCGAGGTTCGCGTCGGCGATGCTAACCTCGACAGCACGCGCGATCTCGCCAGCGAGGACAACGGCCTCAACTCGCCGCTGACCCGCCGGGGCGTCGTGCCGTTCGGAGAGGACATCCAGGCGATCTCGAATGCCCTGTGGCTCGAGACCGATCGCCGCTACCGCGAGGCCGTCACGGCACTCGGCTACGTGCGGCAGGACCAGGCCACACTGTCCAAGCACGCCACGGCTCCGGACTTCGCGCCGTCGAAGCCGGAGGTCTACGTCGAGGCCCCGGTCACGCTCTCGTTCGACAAGTCGCAGTGGGTCGAGCGCCTCAAGCGGTGCTCGGCCAAGGCGCTCAAGGGTGCGGCCACCCGCGGCACCTGTGGCGTGGTGTTCCAGGTCAACACGACGTGGTTCGTCAACAGCGAGGGCAGCCAGGTCCAGCTGTCGTGGACCAACGCGCAGATGTCGGTCTCCGTCGGCGTCAAGGCCGATGACGGGATGAGCCTGTCGCGGCTCGAGCAGCGATTCGGCCGCCAGCCGAGCGACCTGCCCGCCGAGTCGGAGGCCGACAAGATGATCGCCACCGTCACCGGCGATCTCGATGCGCTGCACGATGCGCCGCTCGCGGAGCCGTACGTTGGTCCGGCGATCCTCGAGGGTCGCGCCGCCGGCGTGTTCTTCCACGAGGTGTTTGGACATCGGATCGAGGGCCATCGGCAGAAGGACACGACGAGCGGCCAGACGTTCGCATCGTACGTCGGCAAGGACATCGCGCCCGAGTGGCTGAGTGTCTACGACGATCCGATGATCGTCACCCTCAACGGGATGCAGCTGAACGGCTTCTACCGGTTCGACGATGAAGGTGTGCGCGCGCAGCACGTTCCGCTGATCGACCGCGGCAAGCTCGTTGGCTTCTTGATGGGTCGTAACCCGATCAAGGGGTTCCCTGCCTCGAACGGTCACGGGCGTCGCTCGCCGGGCCTGCCGCCGGTCGCGCGTCAAGGCAACCTCGTCGTCGAGGTGTCCAAGAGCGTGCCGCGGGCCGATCTCGAGAAACTACTCATCGAAGAGATCAAGAAGCAGAACCGTCCGTACGGGATGATCTTCACCGATATCAGCGGTGGATTCACCAATACCAGCGCCTTTGCGCCCCAGGCGTTCAAGGTCAACCCCGTGATGGCCTACAAGCTGTTCCCGGATGGCAAGCGCGAGCTGGTTCGGGGCATCGACATCAGCGGCACCCCGCTGGTGGCCCTGCAGTCGATCCGGGCGGCGAGCCGCGAGATCGAGACGTTCAATGG
>JAYVWH010000747.1:0-8108 GCA_043786265.1 Kofleriaceae bacterium
GCCAATGCGATCGTGGACAGCTACTTCATCGTCGACACGGAGCGTCGAATCGTCGACTTCAACCGAGCGTTTTTCGCGCTCCTCCCCCGCCAGCTGGCCCGCGGGCTCAAGGGAAAGCACTGCTACGAGGTCCTGGAGCTGAATATCTGCAAGACCGAGTGTATCGCCCAGCAGTGCTGGGCCGATAACCGACACGTCCGCCTGGACGAGATCTCTGGAAATATCCTAGGGGAGGCCCAGAAGCTCCGGTTCATCCTCTCGGCGGTGCCGATCACCGACGAGGCGGGCAACCACGTGGGTGCCCTGGAGATCCAGCGTAACGTCACCGACGAGGCCGTCGTCCAGGTCAAATACCAGGAGATGCTCGAAAAGGAGGCCCGGGAGCGCGAGCGCCTGGCCAACCAGGTCCGCATGCGGACCAAGGAGCTCCTCGAGACCAACCAGCTCCTGTTGAAGACCCAGAAGGAGCTGCTGGCCTACAAGAAGGGCCTCACGGTCTGAGCTCGCTCGTCGGGCGGTGACACGAAGCGACCGGTGGGGCCTCTCGCGAGCGCGACGATCGTCGCGGGGGCACGCGCAGATGATGCCCGCGCGGTGGGCGTAATACGGCGATGTTGCCGAATGTTCGTTCCGTCATCGGATGTCCGTGGGCATCAGGGATGTCGAGAGGCTGATGTGTCAGCCATCGCAAAATCTTTCCTGTGTCACTTGCCATCTCGGCGTTCCAAAGTATTATTGCCCTAATCAAATGCAGGTCGAGCTGCCCTTCACAGCCGTGGCTTCCTCGACGCAGTTCGCGTCGGCGCCCGCCTCCGTGTGGGGCGGTCGTCGCAAGGGTGCCGGCCGCAAGAAGTCGAAGACGCGACGCGGTCCGATGCACCGAACACGTCTCGAATTCTCGCGTCATCATCCGCAACACGTGGTTCTCCGCACGTGCAACGACGTTGGTCGTCTCCGCCGCGGGCCGATCTATCGTGCGCTGCGCAAGTCGCTGAGTCGTCTGCTTGGACGCCTCGGCTTCAGCGTCGT
Source organism: Kofleriaceae bacterium (assembly GCA_043786265.1). Classification (GTDB taxonomy): domain Bacteria; phylum Myxococcota_A; class Polyangia; order Haliangiales; family Haliangiaceae; genus JABFXX01. The sequence goes on from JAYVWH010000747.1 coordinate 1,030, forward strand.
CCACATGTCAATCCAGCACAACCACCTCCACTTTCTCGTCGAGGCGGGCGGCAAGACGGCGCTGCGCCTCGGGATGCAGGGCCTCGCGATCTCCGCGGCCAAGGCGATCAACCGTGTCTGCAAGCGGACCGGCAAAGTCTTCGAGTACCGCTATCACGCGACCGCGATCCGCTCGCCGCGCCAGGCGCGCAACGCACTCGCCTACGTGCTGAACAACTGGCGTCGCCACAACGAGGACGAGCGCGCGCTCGCCGCACGGTACGCACCGATCGATCCGTACTCGACGGCTCGCTCGTTTACCGGCTGGAAGGAGTCGCGCGAAGCGACGATGCCGCCCGGGTTCAAAGACTTCGCACCACTCGAGAGGGCGGAGCCGAGCACGTGGCTCTTGCGCGTTGGCTGGCAACGTCACGGATTGATCAGCGCGTTTGTCACGCCGGGTGGGATCTGAGCCAACCTTCGTACTAGTGGCGGGCACGCCAGTGTAACAGCGCTGGGTAGCCGGATCGCGAGCGCCTCGTCGAGAAAATCGATGCAGTAGAGCTAGCGCAGCTGCACGCGCCGGTCCGTCACGGCGAGGCGATGATGACGTAGACGGGCCCCGCGCAATTGCTTCTGTCTTGGCCACGACGAGCGCACCGCTCGTCGACACGTGGGCGCCTTGATTTGGGCACCAATGGTCCGACCTCGAACCTCGAAACGCGCATGACCGTATAGCCCTGCGCCTGGAGCAGCGCGGGCACGCCCTTCGGTCCGCGCAAATGGCAGTGCGCTGCATCGCCCCGGCTATTCTGCTCCATCACACCGTGGCGGTCGAGCTTAGGCCTCGTTGCTGCGCTTGATTCGAGCACCAAGTGTTGATGTCGACGCGGTGGCTGCGAACGGCAAAATACTCTGCGTCGAGCCCGCTCAGCGCAGGTGCCAGATCTTCTCGGCGTACTCCTTGATCGAGCGGTCCGACGAGAAGTAGCCCGACCGGGCGACATTGATGATCGACGACTTGGTCCAGGTCGCCTGGTTGCGCCACGCCGCTGCGACGCGGGTCTGGGCGTCGGAGTACGACCGGAAATCGGCGAGGACGAGGAACGGGTCGCGGTCGACCAGGTCCTGCACGAAGGGCGCGAACATGCCGCGGTCGCCGCGAGAGAACGCACCGGCGGCGATCAGGTCGATCGCGTGGGCGAGCTCGCCATCACGCACCATCACGTCGCGGGGCACGTAGCCGGCCTTCTTGCGCGCGGCCACTTCGTCGGCCGTCAGGCCGAACAGGAAGAAGTGCTCGGCACCCACCTGCTCGCGAATCTCGACGTTGGCACCGTCGAGGGTCCCGATCGTGAGGGCGCCGTTCATCGTGAACTTCATGTTCCCAGTCCCCGACGCCTCCATGCCTGCCGTCGAGATTTGCTCGGACAGGTCGGCGGCCGGATAGATGCGCTGCGCATTCTTGACCGAGAAGTCGGGCGCGAAGATCACGCGCAGGCGATCGCGAGCACGCTTGTCACCGGCGATCGTCTCGGCGACGCCATGCGCAAGCCGAATGATCAATTTCGCGGCGCGGTAGTTCGGAGCCGCCTTACCGGCGATCAGAATGGTCCGCGGCACGTCGACGTCCGAACCTTGCGTGAGCCGCTGATACAGCACGATCGCGTGCAGCAAATTGAGGTGCTGCCGCTTGTACTCGTGCATGCGCTTGCACTGCACGTCGAGAATCGCGGCGGGGTCGAATGCACCGAGCTGCTTCGCGGCGAGCTCGGCCTTGTTGCCGTGCTTGACCGCGCGCCACTTCGCCTGAAAGCCGGTGTCGTCGGCGAACGCCTCTAGGTCGCGCAGCTTTTCGAGATCGCGCATCCACGCGTCGCCGATACCCTCGCAGATGAGGTCGGTGAGGCGCGGGTTCGCGAGCATGAGGAACCGCCGCGGCGTGACACCGTTGGTCACGTTTGTGAACCGCTCCGGCCACAGCTCCGCGAAGTCGCGCAGCACGGTCTCGCGCAGGAGCCGCGAGTGCAGGCCGGCGACGCCATTGATGTGATGGCTCGCCACCGTCGCGAGGTGCGCCATTCGCACGGTCTTGTCGCCGTCCTCGCCGATCAGTGACATCCGACGTAGCCGTGCATTGTCGCCAGGCCACTTCGCCTTCACCGTCTCGAGGAACCGTCGATTGATCTCGTAGATGATCTCGACGTGGCGCGGTAGCAGGCGCTGCATCAGGACGAGCGGCCACGTCTCGAGCGCCTCCGGAAGCAACGTGTGGTTGGTGTACGCGAACGCCTCGTGCGTGATCGACCAGGCCTCGTCCCAGTTGATGTGATGGACGTCCATCAAGAGCCGCATCAGCTCGGGGACAGCGAGGGTGGGGTGCGTATCGTTGAGCTGCACCGCGAGCAGTTTGCCGAAATCGCGGATATCCGCGCCGCCGAGCTGCAGCATGCGGAAGCAGTCCTGGATCGCGCAGGACACGAAGAAGTACTGCTGCTCGAGACGCAGCTGCTTACCGGCCGGGCTCGAGTCGTTGGGATAGAGGACCTTCGTCAGGTTCTCGCTGCGAATCTTGGATTCGACGGCGCGCCAGTACTCCCCGACCTGGAATGCGTCGAGGTCGAACTCCTCGGCGGCGACCGCGCTCCACAGGCGCAGGAAGTTTGTCGTCGGCGTCGCGTAGCCAGCGACCGGAACGTCATACGGAACGCCCTTGACGACGCGCTCGGGGATCCACTGCACGCCGGCGGCGCCGTGCTCGGTGTAGCCACCAAAGCCAACTGACCGTTCGACGTCGTAGCGCCGGATCTCCCACGGGAAACCATGGCGCAGCCAGGTGTCCGTGCGCTCGACCTGCCAGCCGTCGCGGATGTCCTGGTCGAAGATGCCGAACTCGTAGCGCAGGCCGTGACCGACCGCGGGGATGTCGAGCGTGGCGAGCGAATCCATGAAGCAGGCGGCGAGCCGGCCAAGACCGCCGTTCCCGAGGCCCGGCTCTTCCTCGTGCTCGAGCAGCTCGTCGAGGGAGATGCCGAGATCCTGCACGGCCGCACGCACGGTCTTCTCGAGCGCCAGTGCCTGGAGGTTCGACCCGAGCTGCGGGCCGATCAGATATTCGGCGGACAGATAGATCACGGTGCGATGCTTGTTCTCGAGGATCGACTTCGCCGAGTCGACCCAGCGATGCAGCAGGCGATCGCGCACCGCGTACGACAGCGCGAGGTAATGATCGTTCCGCGTCGCTACGTTGGGGAACTTCGCGAGCTCCACGCAGAGCTTCTCGAGCAGGGCGACAGCAAACGTTCGCGCGTCATCAACCACGGCGCTATGTGAGCTTTGCGTAGGCTACTTTGTCAAAGCCGACGATCAGCTTCTTGCCGATATCGAGAATCGGTCGACGGAGGAGGTTTGGCTCCTTGACGACGGCAGCCGCAAAGGTGTCGACATCCGGAGGCTTCGCCACCCAGCCCTTGGCCTTGACGGTCGCATGGCGCACGTTGAGGACGGCCGCGACGCCGCCCGCCTTGACAACGAGCCCTTTCACCGTGCTCTCGTCGAGCGCGGTCTTGGCGTAGTTCACTTCTGTCAGTTCGAGCCCGGCGCTGCGCAAGGAACTCCTCGCGTCACGACAGGTCGTTCAAGTGCTCTTCCAGTACAGCGTGCCCTTCATGCGGCGACGATATCACGGGTTACCGGTTCATGCGGAGGCGCTTGAGCGTGGTGTCGAGCTGCTCGCGGGTGATCAGATCGAGCACCGTCATGTCGTCCTCGACGCGAAAGATCAATCGGTGATGAATTCCGATGCGCGCCATCAGCACCTGGCGCGCCATGTCCTTCGCCTGCTTGACGTTGCGCCAGGCAAAGCCATCGCCGGCACTCAGTGTGCCTATCGTGCGCATTGTCTCTGCCGCGACCTGTGCGGGTACGTCGCCGAGCGCGTCGACGAACCTGCGCTCGAACTTCGGCAGTGTCACATCGCGAGCACCCGGCGCGAGGGCATCGTTTTCGTCAAACCCCTCGTCGGGCTCGTCGACGGTGGCGCGGCGCGCTCGCGAGCTGTCGTCGCGCTCGCTACCGGCGCGCAGCGCGTGCTGCTCGAGCTGCTTGCGTAAGTCACGCCGCTCCGCATTGCCCTCGCGGATCAGCGCCTCGAGCTCGCGCACGCGACCTTCGAGCCCACCGGCGGCCTCGGGCGCCCGCACCAGCTCGGCGGCAGGGCGCGTTGTCGCCTCCGCTAGCTGCGTTCGGACCGCGGCAAGCGAGCGCTCCAGCTGATCGACGCGCGCGGCATACTCGGCGAGCCGAGTATCTGGCGCCGCATCGGGCTTCGCTCTGCCCTTGGCCTTGCTCTTGCCCTTCTCGGTCAGCGCATCGAGGACGTCCCACGCCGGATCGGTCGGCGGGAGGTTGAGCTGGTCGCGCGCTTCCTCGACGAGGTTCAGCAGCAAGTCCGCATCATCGACGTGCAGTGTCCCGATGCACGCACGCGCCGCGAGGATGCCGAGCGCTGGCTCGGCGCGCAGCAGCGCATACGCGAGCTCGAGATCCGGCAGCTCGACGTCCTTGGCGATAGGGCCTGCACCGGCGACAGCTTCGCGGGCGTGAGCGACGAGGGCACGATACGCGGACTCGGGGCCGTCGGCGATTGCGAGGTCGACCGCAAAGGCCTGACGCATCTCGTCGGGCAGGGTGGCAATCAGCTCGCGCGCCCGGGGGAGATCGCCGAGATCGAGCAGGTGCAGCACGAGCTCGTCGGTGAATTCGTCGCCAAGCTCGCGCGCATCACGGCGCACGGCCTCGTCGCGCACGCGCTCGACGTGCTCCCACTCGCGCGCGATGGTCAGCTTGCGGAACAGCGCGCGCAGCGGCTGCTCGGGAACTCGCGTCACATCGAGCCGGACAAGATCGCGTAGCGCGAGCTCCTCGATGTGCTCGGGAGTGATGCGATCACCGGCGAGGAACTCGTCCCACGATAGGCCGGGGATCGGAGATGGTGTCGCCTGCGGTTTGTCCGCACAGCACTTCTTGAACTTGAGCCCGCTGCCGCATGGACACAGGTCATTGCGGCCGACCTGCTTTGTGGTGCGTACGGTGAAACCGGCCGCTACCGACGCTTCGACCTCGGCCGGCAGCTCGGCGAACACTGCTTCGAGCGAGGCGTGCATCGCCTTGTCGTCGGCGGTGACGTTCTTGGCGTACTCCTTCGCGAACGGCGCGATCGGCTTCGTCGCCAGGATCACGTTGGGATCCTCGACGGTCGCGGCGATCGTCGCGAGCAGGGCGTAGCTCTCCGCGGTGAGCGAGCGTGCGGACAGCCGCCGCAGATGAGGGATCACGCGTGCAGTCTCGGCGCCCGCCTTCCATGCCGCGTACAGCGTGATCGCTTCGAGCTCCGCGGCGTCTTTCGTGGCCGGGAACCGCTGACGTTCGAGCACCTCGAGCAAAGCCTTGCGATCAGGCGCGATCGCGATCAGCGAGCACGTGATGGCGGGGAGCTCGATCCCCGGCAAGATGCGGCCGATCACTTCGCTGCCGACCGGAGCGCCCGCACGCGCGGCTGCGAACGCGATGGCCGCTGCGCGCTCGTAATCGCACGCTGCGATCGCGACGTCGAGATCCGCCACCGTCGTACCGCGCGCAGCTTCGACACTCGCGCGCGAGATGCACTCACCAACGAGGGCGCGCTTGCGACTGTCCATCCGGCGGGAAGTCTACTTGAGCACGACGAGGACCGCGACACCCAGGATCACGAGTGCGATCGCGACCCACAGGTACCACGGGGGCCGGCCGCTCTTGATCGCTTTGAGCATGTCCTCGTCGGTCATGCTCATCGCGGGTGTCAGGGCGATCGGGTCCACGACGCGCTGGACCGGCGGCGGCGTTGGCCGGCGCGACATCGAATCCGGCAGGGGCGTGATGAATGGGGACGACGCGACGTGCCCGAATCCGTCGTGCGTCATCAGGCCGTGGACGCGCGACACCTGCATGCCGACGATGCGGCGGATCTCCCCGAGCCCGGGCCGCTTGTCGGGGTCCTTCTGGATCATGCCGAACAGCAGCTTGTCGAGATCGGGATCGATGTCGGGCTTGAATTTCGATGGGCGCGGCGGCTCACCGACGATATGCGCCGTGATGATCTCGGCGACGTTGTCCGCATCGTACGGCGTCTGCCCGACGAGGAGCTCGAAGCACATGCAGCCGAGCGCGTAGATGTCGGTGCGGTGATCGACGCCCTTGTTCTTGCACTGCTCGGGGCTCATGTAGAGCGGCGTGCCGAGCATCTGACCGCTGCGCGTCTTGGCGAGGTTCTCGACGTCGCCCTTGTTCGTCGACTTGGCGAGGCCGAAGTCGAGCAGCTTCACGGTCGGCTTCTCGTCGTCGACGGTTCGCAGGAAGACATTTTCGGGCTTGAGGTCGCGGTGGATGATGCCTTTGGCGTGTGCGGCTTCGAGCGCGCGTGCGATCTGGCGGATGATCTCGCACGCGTCCAGGAACGGCAGCTCGCTCTCCTTGATCCGCTCGGACAGGCTCTGACCGTCGAGCCACTCCATCACGAGGTACGTGCGCCCGTCGGGAATGCGGCCAAAGCCGAACACGTCGACGATGCCCGGATGCTCGATCGCTGCGACCGCGCGGGCTTCGCCGACGAACCGCTTCACGGCCTCGGCCTCGCCGAAGACTTTGGGCGTCATGACCTTGATCGCGACGTGCTTGCCGATCTGCGGATGGATCGCCCGATACACCGTGCCCATCGCGCCTTCGCCGACCTTCTCCTCGACCACGTACTCGCCGATCGGCGTGCCGGGCCCGATCTCGCTCGGTCCCGCACTCAGCGCGAGGTGCGCGGCGATCACATCCGTCGACGCGCGGCGAATCGGCAACGCATGCGCGGGCGTCTCGTACCGTTGCGAGCGCGCGGTCGACTGGTAGTGCTGGCGCGCGGTCGTCTCGGGCGCCGTCGCCGTGAACTGATTCGACACGCGTCGAGAGCGCGGCGACAGCTCGATGATCGTCTGCTCGTAGAGCCAGGTGCCGTCGTCCGGACAGATCGAGTGGTCAGCCGGCCAGGTCTTGCCGCAGACCTGGCACGCTACCCCAGA
>JAYVWH010000748.1:0-2022 GCA_043786265.1 Kofleriaceae bacterium
GCTCGTGGGTTGGGCGGCCGCGCGAGCACTCTCGGACCGACGTGCAGAGCACGCGATCCGATCCGTCAAGCGCGTCATCGGTGACCTAGCGCCGGATGCGGCGGTACCCGGGTTGCCCGGGGTAACCGCGCTGGACCTGGCAACCGCATTTCTCACCGGTCTTGCCGCGCAGCTCCGCGAGCATTCGAACCTCGAGCTCGACGATCACGAGCCGCTCGAGGTGATGGTGGCCGTGCCAGCTAGCGCGGCCTCGCGCCAGCGGTGGATGACTCTGGAGGCGTTTCGGCGCGCCGGTTTCGAGCCGGTCGGGATGCTCAACGAGCCGACTGCAGCAGCGGTCGACTTCGCGCAGCGCCACCTCGACCTCGGCAAGAAGAGCCCGAAGCGCTACGTGGTCGTCTACGATCTTGGCGGTGGGACCTTCGATGCGTCGGCGGTCTCGCTCGAGGGGCGGCGCTTCGACCTGATCGCAACCGAGGGCCTCGCGCACGTTGGCGGTGATGACTTCGACCAGCTGATTCTCGATGCGGCGGGCGTTGCGCCGACCGCGGAGACGCTCGAGCGTGCTCGCGAGGCCAAGGAGTCTCTACGCCCAGCGACGCGCAAGCTCCTCCTCGATCTCGGCATCGATGGTGAAGATCCGATCGCGATCGACGTGGCCGCGCTGTACGCGCGCGCTCAGCCGCTGATCGACCAGACGCTGGCTCAGGTCGATCTGCTGTTCGAACGGCTGCGATCGCGCGGCCTCGATCCGGACGATGGCCGCGAGCTCGGTGGCCTCTACCTCGTCGGGGGCGGTGCTGCGTTCCCGGCGGTGGCCCGCACGCTGCGGACGCGGTTCGCCAAGAAGCTCCAGCTCGCGCCGCAGCCGTTCGCGGCAACCGCGGTCGGGCTCGCGATCGCGGCAGATCCCGACGAGCAGGTGATCGTCAAGGAGGCGATCACCCGGCACTTCGGCGTGTGGCGCGAAGGCGACGGCGGCACCGACAAGATCTTCGATTCCTTGATCGGCAAGAATACCGACGCGCCCACGGTCGTCCGCCGGCGCTATCGACCGACCCACACGATCGGCCACCTGCGCTTCCTGGAGTGCGGTGCCCTCGACGCCGAAGGGCAGCCGATCCAGGACCTCGTGCCGTGGGCCGATGTGTACTTCCCGTACGACCCGGCGCTCGCCGACCGCGGTGAGCTTGCATCGGTTCCTAGCAGGCGTCGGTCCGACCTGATGGCGAACGAGATCGCCGAGACCTACACGTACGCCGCGGACGGAACGATCTCGGTCCGGATCGAGAACGTCTCCTGTGGGTACGCTCGAACGTTCGCCCTCGGTGCGCTGCGTTAGGCGTATTCGATCCGGATCGTCTCGATGGCGGTGGTCATCGCCGCCTTGACCACCTCGACATCGGGATCGCGCACGATCACGTAGCCGTCGCCTTCGTAGCTATCCGATCGCATCGTTCCGGGCGAGGGGAGCCGGGAATCAACGACGTGGCGACCGATCTTGACGCTTGCCTCCTCCGCGCCCGATACGCGAATCACGCGCCCGTGGCCAACGCCGCGCAGGAACGCTACGCCGACCGCGTACTTGCGCTCGAACGGCCCGTCGAACGCATCATCGACCGTCGCGCGGGCCCACGCCCGGTACATGTCGGCGTCGTGTGCGTAGCTGTTTGCGAGGACGATATGCGCACCCGGGGGCCGGGCTGCGATCTCGCCGATCGCCAGCGAGCCGTCGTCCCGGCGGAACCACTCCATGTGCGTGAACCCGGTCTCGAGTCCCAGCGCCTTGACCGCGCGAACGCCCAGCGCGCGCGCATCCGCGTAGTCGGGACCATCGATGTCGCGCGGCAGCACGATGACCCACTGGATCCACGGCGTCTCCATGACCTCGAGCGGCGTCGGGTAGTACCGCGTGCACGACTGGAACAGGACTTCGCCGCCGATCGTGATCGTCTCGAAGCTGTGCTCGCGGCCGCGCAGGAACTCCTCGGCGAGGGCGGGGTTGTCCGGACCCGCGTGCAG
>JAYVWH010000749.1:0-3301 GCA_043786265.1 Kofleriaceae bacterium
TCGCGAAGCCCATGCCGATGCCCGCGCCCTCGAGGCCGGTGCCGGCACCGCCGCCCTTCTTCATTCCTTCGGCAGCACCCATCATCATCTCGGCCTGGGCGAGCTGCTGGTAGCCAGCCATGCCGCCGGTCGCGCTGATGTACGCCATGCGCTCGACGAGCTTGTCGAGGCGCTCCTTGTCGGCCTGGTCCATCGAGATCGAGAAGTCACCGAAGCGGATGATCTCGACACCGTAAGGCTCGATGTTCTGGCGGACGTCCTTGAGCGTGGTCACCTCGATCTCCGAGGTGTAGGCGCCCGACGTGACCTTGAGCATCGGCCAGTCCTGCTTGACGATGAGCTCGGCGATGCCGTCCTTCATCGTCTTCTGGACCTGGCTCTTGAACCAACCGATGAACGAATCGTTGGTGGTCGCGCGCTGGCCGACCAGGCCAATCACGAACTTCGTCGGGTCGATGACCTTGGCGGAGAACTCGCCGTAGACCATGAGGCGCACGCGGAGCTTCGTCTGCGGGTCCATCACGTCGCCGATCGACGTGCCAAACTTGATCGACGGCATCTCGCGCGTCGTGACGAAGAACACCTCGCAGATGAAGACGTTGCCGCCCGTGAACTTGTCGACCAGCTGGCCGAGGAACGGGATGTTCGACGCGTCGAGCGTGTGGCGGCCGGCGCTGAAGCTACCGACGAACTTGCCGTCCTTGAAGAACAGCGCGACCTCGTCCGAATCGACAGTCAGCTGCGCCTTCATCGGGATCGTCTGGTCTGGGTGCTTGTAGACCCAGTAGTCCTTGACCGAATCCGGGCGCGCGATCGCGAGCTCGGCAACTCCACCCTTGATGAACGAGATGATTCCCATTGCTTGCTCCTCAGCGCTGCGGGGAGGTGAGCTGCTCACCACTGTGTGCAGCTAAAAGTCCCCTAAGTCGCTGTAACTTAGCACACAGCCTAAGCACGATTTCTGCGAACCGAAGACCTGTTTTTGATAAGGTCCGCGACACATGCGGGCCTTCGTAACAGCAGTGATTCTCCTCGCGGCGTGCGGACCGGGTCGTCGTGACGGCACAGGTGACGACGACGGTAGCGGCAGCGGTTCGAACTGCCCGACTTGCTCGACGCTGACCGGCAAGGTCTGGGCGCCGAAGTGGGCGCCGGGCGATGTGCCCGCGGGCCAGGAGATTCCGATCTTCGGCGCGACAATCTATGTCAGCGACGTTCGTCCGCAGCCGATTCCGCAGAACGTCTACTGCGAGCCTTGCGTCGAGACGCCGCAAGGCGCGGTGACCTCCCGCCACGACGGCTCGTTCGAGCTGCCCGTCGACGGCAAGGGCCATTACTTCCTGATCATCCAGAAGGGCCCGTTCCGGCTCGAGCAGGAGCTCGACGTCACCTACGGCGTGACCGCGCTGCCGCCGCAATCGACCACGCTGCCGTCCAAGCTCGATCCCGCCAACGGCGCCTGGATCCCCAAGGTCGCGATCGCCAAGGGCAACTACGACGCGATCGAGGACATCCTCGGCAAGATCGGCTTCGGCACGATGGCTGGCAACAAGCTCGGCTCGCCGGACAGCGAGATCAAGTTCTACGATTGGAGCGGCACCGGTAGCTCCAGCGTCAGCTACCTCGTCCAGAACATCGCCGAGCTGCGCAAGTACCACATCATCTTCTTCCCTTGCTCGACGGACGTCGACAACGTTCTGATGTCGGACCAGAGCAACCTGAAGAACCTGCGCCAGTTCGTCGCCGAGGGCGGCAAGCTCTACGTCACCGACTGGTCCGGCGAGGTTGGCGACCGCGCGTTCCCGCCGCAGATCGAGCTCGGCGACGGCGGCTTCAGCACGGCCGATACCAAGGGCACGTACGATCCAACGGCACTCACTGGCACGATCACGCAGATGGGCAACGCGGACGGAAGCCTCTACGATGCCGACGACGGCAAGGCGATCGACCCGGACTTGAACCAGTGGCTCGGCCTGCAGACTGGCACCACCGAGACCAACCCGGTGCCGACCATGTACAACCCGAACTTCTTCAGCGTCTCGCACAACTGGAACTACATCACCAAGCTCACGTCGGTCATGAAGGGGAACGACGACATGGGCAACCCGGTGTACGACGACCCCAAGGCCTGGGTCACCGGCTCGGACGGCTCGCACGGCGCGGGCCCGCTCGCGGTCACCTACGAGCCTGCGGGCTGCGGCAAGGTTCTCTACTCGACGTTCCAGACGGCAGGTGCATCGGCGAGCGAGATGCACACCGGCCTGACCCCGCAGGAGCGCGTGCTGCTGTTCCTCATCATGGAAATCTCGAGCTGCACGAAGAACCCGATCATCCTGTAGTCAGGTGACCCGCGGACGGTCAAGCGATCGCGACGACGCCAGATTCAATGATGCGCTCGTCTACGGTGAGCAACGCCAGGCCGTGGCATCGGGCCGTCGCCGCGATGAGCTGATCGATCGGATCGGCGTGGAACCGAGTGCCGAGGCGTGTGCTCTCGATGGCGACCCGTGCGGACAATGGAAGAACCGTGACAAACGCACTTGTCTCGAGCTGTTCGAGGCAGTCGTCCACACTCTGCGTCAGCTCGATTCGCCCGCGCTCGACGAGCTTCGCGATCTCCCAGAGCGAGATCACGCTGACCCCGACTGTGGATCCGGATCGTTCGCTCCGCTCGAGGAGCTTTGCGTGCCCCTTGGCGAGCTTTCGGTCATCGGTCAGCCACCAGATCACGATGTGTGTATCCAGCAAGTACTTCACCGCACTGCCTCGAACTCGGAGGACCAATCAATGTTGACGATGTCCCCGCGGATCTGCGCCGTACCCTTCCACGCGCCGCGCAATGTCCCGCGCGCCGGCCCGATCGGAACCAACCGCGCCACCGGCTTCCCGCGCTTGGTGATCACCACCTCGGTCCGCGTGGCCTGCACGTCATCGAGGACCCGCAGGCACCTGGCCTTGAACTCGCTGGCGTTGATGTTCCGGGGCGCTGCCATGTCCTCAGGATGCCATGTGACCACATGACCAGGCAAGTGGTCGCTTTTGCGTTGAAACCGCCTTGCAGTCGGGGGCTCGCTCGTCGATCACGAAGCGACGGCATCACGTCCACCACTACCTCGACGGTGTCCTCACCGCGACTCTCTCGATCGTCGAGCTTGGAGCGAACCGCGTCGTGTTCACGAAGTCGGTGAAGGTCACGGTGTTGCAACGCGAGCGTTACTCGAGTGACGCCGAGGTTACGGCGTTGCTCGTCGAAGCTGCAGCAAGTGAATGGATGACGGCGTTCACCGCCGCTCGAATGGAA
>JAYVWH010000750.1:0-7227 GCA_043786265.1 Kofleriaceae bacterium
GAGCTCGCGGACGGAAAAAAGCTGGTGGTCCGCATCGTCGGCATGCTGAGCAAGATGTGCCGATGATCGAGCCAGGCCGAGCACGGGCACGCGCACGAGCACGGGCACGCGCACGAGGACGAGGACGCTTCACGCAATTCCTTCATCCAGGCGGCGGAGCACGTTCTCCGTCGAAATGCGTCGTCGTGACTGCTGCGTTGCACCCCTCGATGGTAGCGATATTGGCTGGGCGATTTCGAGTGCATATTCGCACCTCATCGCGAGAAGGCTGCCATCGGCAATTCCGTAGCGATTGCAGGGCCTCCAGCGCTTGACCCGCGCCCCCGGCGGGTGAAGATCACGCCGATGTCCACGCACCTGGTTACAGCTGACGATGTCGAGAAGACCATCGCCGCGTTCACCCGCCTCGATCAGCGCGGCGACAAGAAGGCGATGAACAAGCTCGCGCAGCGACTACAGAAAGAGCAGCCATTCCTGCTGCAGTTCGCTGCCGCGGTTCGCACCGAGCACGGCGACACCGTCGGCGAGGCCGCGGTGTTTTACGCGACCCTCGTGTGGGCGATGTTCGATCGCGGCCGCGACGGCACGCTGCCTCGCCTGAACCAGGCCAACCTCAACGCTGCGGACCAGGTCGTCAGCGACGCTCTCAGCACCGTCGCTGGCCTCGCTGACAAGCCCGTGCACGAGCGCGTCGCGCCGGCTCTCGCGGCAACCCAGCCGCAGATCTACGCCAAGCTCGCCGAGCTCCTGGCCGAGGACGTCAAGGAGAGCGCGATGACGCTCGAGACGGCGACCACGATCATCAAACCGACCCAGGTCGTGATCGAGGCGTTCGACGCAGCGGTTGCAGGGCGCCGCCCCGGCGAGCGCCAGGGAACCGTTGTCGCTGCCGACAAGGTCGGCCGCAACGAGCCGTGCCCGTGCGGCAGCGGCAAGAAATTCAAGAAGTGTCACGGCGAAGCTGCGTAGCTTCGCGCCGTCGCTAGATCACGCCAGGCCGTCGACGCGAATCCACGGGCCCGCGGTGTAGGGGAACGACTGGTCGAAGTGGACGTGGGCGACGTACCACAGCGACAGATCCTGACCGTCGAGCTGCTCCTCACCGACGTACGCTGCTGGGAACGGCTGCGAGCCGGCGGCGCTGCGCGGCGAGTACGGTGCCCACTCACCGTCGTGGTAGCGGATCGCGAACACCTCGGCGTCGTCCCAGCTGTGCGGGCGAACGTTAATTGCGGCGCGTGAGCCGAAGTCGACCTGGCGCCACACGTTCCCCTGGTCGTCGGCCTCGCCCGAGTAAGGGAACCAGCCCTCTTTCTCGACGCGCTGCCAGCGACCGTCCTCGAAGCGTTCGAACGCATCTTCTTGGGCACCGTCGAGATCGAAGTCGAAGCGGAAGTGCGCGTGGTAGGTGTGCTGGTCGTGCACGCCGGGGCCGTAGATCGTCAGCCACGGGCACAGGCGACCATCATCGTGGAAGCGCCACAGCTGCGTGTACGAGTACGGACCCGCCGCGAAGTTTGCGGACAGCTCGACGCCACCGCGGAAGGACTGCACGCGCACGGGACCTTGGAGCGTCCGCGTACCGAGCGGGGTCCACCACGGGCCGTGACCTTCGGTGCCCGTCGTGTCGATGTCGAGCGTCTCGCGCTGGTGGTCGACGGTGACGTAGGGCAGGGAGCCTTCCCACAGCACGCGCTTGCCCTTGAAGTCGGCGAGGTAGATCAAGATCCCGGCCGACTCGGTGAGCCGCCAGTGGAACTTCCAGTTAGCCTCGGTGATCACGTTGCTCATCACCACTGCTCCGCCGGGACCACGAGGGTCACCTGTTGATCGATCAAGTCGACGACTGCCACGAGCGAGCTGTGCCCACCGTCGCGTCCGTAGATGACAGCGGCAGAGCGTCGCGCGAATGCGAGATCGTTCGGCGTGCGCCCCCAGTAGTGCATCGCCCACTGCGGGATGTCACCCATCGCGAGCTGCGCGCGCACACCTTCGTCGGTCGCCGCGATCGAGATCGCGAGGGCTTCTTCTTCGCGCGACAACATCGGCTGGCCGCGGGTGAGCTCGAGGTGTGCGACGACACCTGCATCGAGATCGACGCACGCGTCGACCGAGCGATCTTGCGAGTAGTCGTACGCGACGACGCGCGCGAGCCGGTGCCCGGCCATCCAGTGCGGCGGCTTGACCACGAGCGGCTCGACGCAGATCACGCGATACCGGCCGACCTTGGCCATCGAGCTCAGGCGTCGGTCCTCGATCAGCGTGCGCAGGGCATCGGCGACCTCGCCGGGAGTGAGCGGGTCGAACAGCGCGGGATCGGCGGCCGTGACATCTGCCGGCGCGCCGGGCTTGGCGGCTTTTTTCGCCTTGGACGCCGGGTTCGGAGCAGGGCGTTTGACGGCGCCTTTGGGTTTCCCCTTGCTGGGCTTGGGTTTACCCGAGCTCTTCGATGCGGCCATGCGGCGCACTATCACACATTTCCCGATGATTTTTCTTAGATCCCGCGGCGGCTTGGGGCGTTTGAACTGGGATGCGAATGCTCGTCGCCTCCCTTCTGTTTGCCACAGCCTGCTCGTCTGCGTACGCCGATCAGCCGCAGGCGCCGCAGCCCCCGGGACCCCGCATCGCGATCGGCATCGCGCCTGACAAGACCCGCGCGCCGTATGACGTGCAGGTGGTCACCGAGAGCGGTGAGACCGCGCCGACGTACGCGCTCAAGGATCGGTTCTACGTTCAGGGCAATCTCAACGAGAGCTACAAGATCCGCGTGACGAACCCGACCGCTCACCGCGTCGAGGCGGTCGTCACGGTCGATGGCCTGGACGTTGTCGACGGTGAATCAGGCGATCTGCGCAAGCGCGGTTACATCGTGCCCGCGTATGGCGAGGTTCGCATCGAAGGTTTCCGCACGTCGCTCGCCGACGTCGCGACGTTTCGTTTCTCGTCGGTCGACGGTTCGTACGCCGGAAAGAAGGGCAAGGCGCGTAACGTCGGCGTGATCGCCGTCGCGATCTTCGAGGAGACGGCCCCGCCGCCCGATCAGCAGATCATCGTCGGTGACGCGCGCCCGACCGGTCACTTTGGTCGGGACAAGGACGATGCCGCCGAAGATGGCGGGCCCGCGCCGGCACGCGGTGGGCGCGACCGTGTCGCGTCGAAGGCAGAGAAGCGGCGCGAGATGCCCGCCGAGGCGGCGTCTGCCGCCGGTGGTGAAGGCCAGGGTGCAGTTGCATCGCGTCCAGGGATGCCGATGCGTCCGCCCCCGCCGCCCGACATGGACGACCGCGACTATGAGGCGCCGCCGCAGAACGATCCGACGCCGCGCACCAATCGTGCTGGCCTCGGCACCGAGTTCGGTGAGCAGCGCTACTCGGCGGCGAGCTACACGAAGTTCGTGCGCTCCGCGAACCGTCCGATCGCGATCGCCGAGCTTCGCTACAACGACGTCGCGGGCTTGATGGCGCTCGGCATTGCCGCGCAGCCGCTGCCCGACCAGGGCGAGATCATGGTGCGCGAGACCGCGGATCCGTTCCCCGGCGACAGCTTCGCCCGCCCGCCGGTCCGCTGACGAGCGCAAGGTCATGGCGACGCGTTGGGATCTTCTTCGCAGTCGTCGTACGGATTCTTGAGCCCGGCAACGCAGAACCGAGCGCGCGTTGCGTTGCACATCACCGCCGACAGGCTGCCGTCGAACGTGATCTCGACCGTGCCCTTGGTGCGTGCGGTCTTGCATTCGATCTTGACCTTCGTGCCGTATCGCTCGGTGATCTTCACGCCGCTCGGGCCGCGGTAGTTCACGCCGATGTACACGTCGGCCTCGCCGGGGCGCGTGAGCACCTCGATGGTGACGTTTCCCTTCTTGTCACCGGGACGGACGGCGCCGACCCCCGCATCGCGCGGGTTCCGCCCGGTCTTCCGCACGCCCCCATCGATCGGAAGCTCGACGACGACCTGCGCATCGATCGGCGTCTCGATCACGGCGGCATCTCGCACCTCGACGATCACGGCCGCATCCAGAACGCGCGGCGCGCTGACGACCTTCTCGCTCGAGTGCTGCAACTTCATGATCAGCAGCACCGTGCCACCTGCACCGAGGCCGAGCATGATCAAGCCGGCGAGGATGAACGGCCAGCGGGACTGGCGATCGTCCTGCATCGCCTCGTCGTAGACATGATCGAACGACACGAGCGCCGCCGGTGTGCCGACGAACTGCGGCTCGTGCAACGGCCGCGTCGGGGGCTTCGCGCGGCGGGGGGCAGTGTCGGCCATCGTGCCGATCGCATTTCCACCGGGTGGTGTGGCGAGCGTCATCGCGGGCGGCGAGATGTCCGGGAGCGTGTGCGCTTCTAGCGTGACTCCATCGAGGGCGAGCAAGAAGTCCGTCATCGTCGCGTAGCGGTTTTCGCGCTTCTTCTCGAGCGCCTTCATGATGATCCGCTCGAGCTCCGAGGGGATCGGGTTTGCCGGATTCGCCTGGTTTGGTGGCGTGATCGGATCGAGCATCTGCATCGCGATCGTGCGGACGGTGCTCGAGCTCTTGTGCGGGACGCGTCCGACGATCATCTCGTAGATGATCGTGCCGAGCGCGTAGATGTCGACGCGATGGTCAGTGTCGCTCTTGCCGGCGGCCTGCTCCGGCGACATGTATTGTGGCGTGCCGAACACGGCGCCTTGCTTGGTCAGGCGTGGACCCGCGATCGAGCCCTCGACCGGCTGAACCTTCGCGATGCCGAAGTCGACGATCTTGACGAAGTCGGGCCGGCCCTCGCGCTCGGTTAGGAACACGTTCTCGGGCTTCAGGTCGCGGTGAACGATGCCTTTCGCATGCGCGGCGACGAGTGCACGGGCAATCTGCGAACCGATGCGCACGACGCGCTCGAGCGGCAGCGGGGCCCCTTCTTTGATGACGCGCGACAACGTCGCGCCGTCGATGAGCTCCATGACCTGGTAGGTCATGCCGTCGGCGGTGTTGCCGAAATCGGTGACATCGACGATGTTGGGGTGGCCGATGCGCGACGCGGCGCGCGCTTCCTGGATGAAGCGCTTCACCGTGGCTTGATCGCGCGAGACGTCGCGCTTGAGGACCTTGATCGCGAGCGGCCGCTCGATCACGGTGTGCTTCACCGCGAACACGACGCCCATGCCGCCCTCGCCGATCTTGCGCTGCACGAGGTAACGCCCGTCGAGAGTCTGGCCGATCAGGCGGTCGTACTCGCTGACGCGGCCCCGGATCGAGTCCATCGCGTTGGCTTGGCCTTGGGCCGACGCTGCGGAGACGCCACGCACGATGCTCTGGTCGCCCGGCGTGACCGCCATCTGCGTCTCGGCGTCGCTCTCCGCGCGCAGCTGCGCCGACAGCAGCGTCGGTGCATCGGGCGGCAACGACTCGACGAGCTTACCGCCATCGTACGGACAGAAGCCCGGCTCGGTGAACGAACGCTTACACGCCGAGCACGAGTAGATCATCTAGGGCAGGTTGTCGTAGAGCGCCGTGCGGTAGTACGCGTAGACCTCGCTGTCGCCACTGACGACGAGGATCGGACTTCCGTTGAAGCTCATCGTCGTGACGGCGCGGCCGAACAGCTGGCCCGACTCCGGTTGCGCGTCGTGCAGCGATAGTGACGGCGTTGCTGCGAGCGTGCCGGTCGACGGGTTGTACGTGATGAGATCGACCGCTCCGGCCGCGACGCCCTCGACCGAGCGGTCGGGGACGCCGAGAACGAGATACGTATCGGTTCCCAATTTCGCGATTGTCGACGTGGTCAGCCCTTCGACGGTCATCTTCGACATGATGGCCGGATCCGTGCTGGCGAGGTCGACGACGAACACCGAGCCGCTGCGCGACGTGGTCGGGTGACCGGTCAGAATCGCGAAGCCACCGACGACGTGCACGCGCGCACCGGCCGCCGGCACGATGGCTGCTGTCGGCGTGAACGCGTCGCCGTTCACGCCGTCCCATGCGAGGGTACCTGTGCCGCCGGCCGTGGCAGAACACGTCGCGATGGTCAGCTTCGTGGCGTCCGGGTCTGTCAGCGGGTAGCTGATCAACGAGCCGGCCTTGGTCCAGACCCACAGCTTGTTGTTCGTAGCGTCAACGTCCATCGCTGCGACCTGAAGGCCCATGGACATCGGGATGTTGTCCGTGGTCACCAAGCAGTTGGTCTTGGCGCCCGCACTCGAGACCATATAGAGCGTGTTGCCCGCGGCGAACATGAAATCGCCGTTGGGGAGGAACACAGCGGCGTCGGGTGAAGGTGCTGTCGGCGACATCGCCATGAAGTCGAGCGCTGTGGGCGCGGTAGCGGTGCCGAACACGACCGCGTAGTTACCGGCGACGATCGATCGATCGACGAGGCCAATGTGCCCGGTCGCGTCGGTCGCGAACACGGGGACGTCTGCGAGTGCGCCGATGTTCTCCTTGCCGAGATCGACCGGGTTCGCGCCGAGAGCGTCCTTGCCCTTGGCGTCGTATGTGAGCGTCGAGAAGTTCGCGTTGTCCTTGCTGAGGACCGCGAGCGTGCCGCCCGTCGGGCCGGTGGTGACGCCGGCGATCGCGATCGCGTAGTCACTCGCGCCGAGATCGGGAGCCTGCGTCGAGCGCACCCACGTGGTGTTCTCGAGGTCGTCGAAGTCGGTCCACTTGCAGGCCGTCGTTAGCGCGAGAGCGATGAAAAGGAAGTTGCGCATCACCAGTGTCCCTCCAGGCCGAGGCCGGCGTACTGCGAGCCGACTTGCGGCGTGAGAGCGACCGAGCTCGCTCCGACGTCGGCGACCGACTCGGGGCCCTTGTCGCGGAACGTGTAGTAGATCGCGGTGAGCAGCGCGATGCCGCCCACGGCGAAGCAGGCGTCCGCCGAGATCGCGTAGACCTTGCCCTTGAAGAAGCGCGGGTCGTTGTTGTCGACCGGTGGCGCACCCGCCGCGATCTCCTTCTCTAGGTCGCTCTTGATGTGCTTGCTCTGCGTGCCCAGATACGCCGCCGCACCGCCGAAGATGCCGGCGAACACGTAGGCGACGATCGCGTCACCGCGGCCCGGCTGGGGCGCCTGGCTGATCAGCTTCACCGTGCTCTCCTGCCGGCTCACGATCGTGATCGGCTTGCGGACGCTCTTGTAGCCGTCGCGCTTGATCTCGATCACGTGCGGGCCTTCGGGGACATTCTTGAGACACGGACCGCGTTCGCACAGCACGGCGCCGTCCATGAGGATCCTTGACTCGTCGATGCCA
>JAYVWH010000751.1:0-2739 GCA_043786265.1 Kofleriaceae bacterium
GTCCGGGTGCAGCCCCGCTGCCTCGAGCAGCGCGGTCGCTCGCGCGATGTCGTGCGGGTAGCGCGGCACGTCTCCGCTATAGGCCCAGTGCGTCGGCGGTAGCAGACCGGTCGCGACCACGGCGCGCCCCTCGAACTTTGCTGCGATCAGCGCGTCGCGATCGATCGCAAGCGCGAGCGCCTGGCGCACCCGCACGTCGCTCAGCACCCGATCCTGGTTATTGATCAGCATGTACGTCAGGATCACGCTCGCGCCGGAGCTGACCTCTACGCGCGGGCGTCGCGCGACGTCGTCGACAAGATCGGGCCGCACCGAGTTCTGTACGAGGTCCGCGGAACCTCCGACGAGCATCAGGATGCGCGCCGACGCGTCTCGGACGAACTTGATCTCGATATGTTCGAGCTTGGGCGGCGTCCAGTAGTGCGGGTTCCGGTCGAGCCGCACGTGCTGCGAAGTCAGCTCGCGCAGGATGAACGGGCCCGCCCCGATGAGCGGCGTGCGGCAGGCCTGCTTCGGGTCGGCGGGGGCGCCGTGGTACGAGACGATGCCGAACTCGATGTCGTTGACGAACGTCGCGAGCGGCGCCTTGAGATGAAACCGCACGCGCTTGGGGCCGGTTGCCTCGACGCTGACGAACCGCTCGTGGAAGCCCTTCGCGTACAGGCTGCCGCATGCGTCGGTCATCACGGTGGTGTACGTCCGCGCGACATCCTCGCCACGCACCGGGTTGCCGTCGGAGAATGTCGCGTCGTCGCGCAGCGTGACGTCGATCGTCGTTGCATCGATATGCTCGATCGCGGAGGCGAGCTCGTACCGGGGCTCCGCGTTCGCGGTGTCGACCGAGGTCAGTCCCGGCGCGACGAGCCGGGCCAGCTTGCCCTCGTAGTTCGTTGACGTGTAGCGCGGGTCACCGGTGGAGATCGCCGCTTCGATCACCATCACCAGCGTGTCATCCGGCGTGCGCCGGCGATTCGCCGTGCACGCGAGCAGCGTCGCCGTCAGTGCAATACCGACCAGCGTGATAGCGTTGTGACGTAGTGACATCGCGTGTCGCGCACAGCCTGATGATCGTGCTCGCGCTCGTGAGTATCGACACGACCGTGGCGCGCTCGCAAGGAACCGCCGGCAGTGCCGCACCGGCGGCGGGATCGCAAGGGCCGGCCACTGGATCTGGATCGTCTGGATCGGGGTCCTCGATCGACATGGACGACGACGAGGGCGAGGGCAGCGGCAGTGGCGGCGCCCGGGTCGCCCCCGCCGATCCGAAGCTACGCCCGGCCTGGCTCACCCAGCAGCTCGATGGCGCGATCGGCTCGCGCCCGCTGCTCGCTGCCAAGGCGCGGATCGGCGTCGCGGTCTACGACCTCGAGACCGGCGCGAGCCTCTACGCGCACGAGGGTGAGAAGGGCATGAGCCTGGCCTCGAACGCGAAGCTGCTGACCTCGATTGCCGGGCTCGGGACACTGGGCGGTGGCTTCCGCTGGCGCACCGCGATCTTCATCGACGACAAATCGCTCGACGAGAAGACCGGCATCGTCAAGGGCAACCTCTACGTGCGCGGCCGCGGCGATCCGTCGCTCGGCGTCGCCGACCTGCGCGCCCTCGCGACCGAAGTGGCCGCCCGCGGGATCCGGACGGTTCAGGGGCAGCTGATCATCGACGGCTCCTACTTCGATACCGACTTCGACGCGCCGCACTTCAACGAGCAGCCAAAGGAGCGCGCCGCATTCCGCGCACCGGTCGCCGCGTTCGGCGTGTCGCGCAGCGCGTTCCTCGTCAACGTGATCGGCGAGCCCGGCGGTGGCTCCAAGGTCTGGCTCGAGCCCGACGCCGGCGACCTGATCAAGCTCAAGAAGGTCGAGGTCACGAGCGTCAGCGAGGGGCGCACGCGCATCCGCGTCGACGTCAATGCGGTCGGTCCGAAGAAGGACACTCTCGAGGTCGAGGTCACCGGTCAGATTCGCTACGCCGACGGCCACTACTGGGCCAAGCGCCGCATCGACGATCCGCAGCGCTTCGCGGCCGAAGTCTTCAAGCAGGCGCTCGCTGCCCAGGGCATCAAGTTCACGAAGAAGTCGATCGGCTCGGCGCCCGTGCCCGTCAACGCGCAGCCGATCACGCTGCACGACAGTGCGCCGCTGTCGTCGATCGTCCGCGAGATGAACAAGTCGAGCGACAACTACTTCGCCGAGACGTTGCTAAAGACGCTCGGCGCCGAGACCCGCGCGACGCCGGGCCCCGCCGCGTGGACCGACGGACAGGTGGCCGTCCAGGTCGCGCTCGCCAAGCTCGGCCTCCCGCCGGGCACCTATCGCGCCGAGAATGGCTCCGGTCTGTTCGGCTCGACCGAGGTGTCAGCAAACCAGATGGTGACGTTGCTGCGCGGCGCCTATCACGACTTCCGGATCGGACCCGATCTGATGGGCTCGCTGCCAGTCGGCGGGATGGACGGAACCTTGGCCAAGCGGTGGCACAACTCCGAGGCCCGCGGGCGGGTGCGCGCCAAGACCGGGACTCTGGCAACGGTAACCACCCTGTCCGGCTACGTCGCCGTCGACGGTGCTCACCCCCTCGCCTTCGCGGTCCTTGTCAACGACGTGCCGATCGGGCAGAAGGGCCCCGCACGTGCGATGGCAGATGACATGCTCGACGCGATCGTCGCGTATCTCGAGGCTGCCGCCGTCAAGTAGCTCGCCGCGCGGTACACTCGAGGAGATGCGTGTCGCCGCAGGAGGAAGA
>JAYVWH010000752.1:0-5233 GCA_043786265.1 Kofleriaceae bacterium
GCGAGAATGAGCGAGACCGCTGGGTGTTCGTTATGAGCGAAACGCTCGCCAAGGCCTTAGATGAAGTGGGGTTTGCTCCTTATCAGCGTCTTGACGACGTCGCAATCGAACACCTCCAAGCGTACTACAAATGGCTTGACCCAGGGGCCACGGTCGACGCGACGGAAGACGTCGAGGGCCAAGAGGACGACCCCTCCACTCCGCCAAATCTGCTCGATGAGATCTCTGCGGCCGAAGAGGAGCTACAGAGCCTTGATGATACGGAGCGGGAAGCCGTCATCATGGCGCGCGTCGGGCAGGGCGTCTTTCGTCAACGCCTCCTCGAAGCCTGGGAAGGTCAGTGCGCCGTGACTGGTGTCACGCTACTTCCCGTACTGGTCGCATCGCATATCAAGCCCTGGATGGTCGCCACAAACGAGGAGCGGCTTGATCCCGCCAACGGTCTCCTGCTCGTCGGCACTCTTGACCGCCTGTTCGATACCGGGCTTATCACCTTCGAAGACAGCGGCGCGGTCCGAATCAGCCCGCTCGTGCCCACGGAGGACTATCGCGCTCTTGGGCTGTCCGCTGACCTCAGGCTCCGCCACGTGCCGGTGGCGAGCCGCCCGTATCTCGCCGTGCACCGCGCGGATTTCTTTACGACCGCATGGGATCAGAAATAGTCACGTACCACGCAAGTCATCCACAAACTCCGAAGCCTGGTCAGCGCTCGTGACCAGCAGCTGGTCACGAGCGCGGGTGCAGGCCACGTACAGCAACTGGCGCTCGGTGTCGTAGACTTCCTTGAGATCGGCCTCGTCACCAACCGTTTCAATGCGCGCTTGAAGCGGAATGACGTCGTCATCGCAAGCCATGACGACCACAGCCCGGAACTCCAGCCCCTTGGCGAGATGCATAGTGCTGATCGAAACGCGGCCGTTGGAAGTCTCTACGTGCTCATCGAGCACCACGAACTCCAACCCCGCCGCCGTCACGGCAGCGCGCGCGCGATGCAGCTGAGCTTCTGAGCGAACAAAGACGCCAATCTCGTGCGGCTGCACACCACCTGCCGCGCGGTCGACGATCCACTGGCCAACAGCACGCGTCTCGGCCTCCTCCGTCTTCAACGACCGAATGTCAGGAGCCGATCCATTGAATACGGATACCG
Organism: Kofleriaceae bacterium; assembly: GCA_043786265.1. GTDB lineage: Bacteria > Myxococcota_A > Polyangia > Haliangiales > Haliangiaceae > JABFXX01. The sequence continues at coordinate 1,148 of JAYVWH010000752.1, forward strand.
TATCCGATCGCTCCTCGACCTCACCGTCCACATCTGTCACTGATGCGCCGAGCAGACGGTCGGCTTGCATGCGAATTTGGTGGGATGTGCGGTAGTTCACGCGAAGCTTACGTGATCGTCCACGGACGTCTACGCCGAGTGCTTTCCAGGAGAAGGGCTGCTGAAAGATGCGCTGTCCCAAGTCACCGGCGAAGAACAACGCATTTGTTCTCCCGCCTCCTAACGCTGCGAGAAAGCGTAGGTGCGCGATACCCAGGTCCTGCGCTTCGTCCACCACGACGTAGTCAAAGAGCGTGTTCGGATGTGTCGCAACGTGCGTCGCGAGCGTGGTGAACAGCTCGGCGGATGTGATGAGCGATCGCTCGCGGAGGCCCTGTCGTACGCGAGCGCAGATCGACCAGAGCACCTCGCGCTTTGCCTCTGGTAATCGGGTCTTACGCCCAAGACGGGCGACATCCCGATACTGCTCCCAACAACTGAGCTGCCAGGCATCGACCACCTGCTCCCATTCGGTGCGAAGAAAGTGCGGACCAAAAGCATGGCCGGCAGTCGATGCTGCGGCATCCTTCAGCAGCTCGTTAATGATCTCGCGGTTCGCCAGCGCGACAGGTCCGATGTGGGCCCGGTACAGTCGGAGCCCGATCGCATCGAGTGAGTACACGTCGATCCGCTCGCCCAGTCTGGGTTCACTGCTGAGCAATCGTCGAAGTTTCGTGCGGAGTGCGTTGGCGAGGGTATCGGAAAACGTGGTGAGCAGCACCCGCGCATCTGGGTGCGAGCGCGCCAGATATGCTGCGCGATGCAGCGCAACGATGGTCTTCCCGGTGCCCGCCGATCCGGCCACTCTCGCAGGGCCGTTGTACGCGCGATCTACGAGCTGCCGTTGGTCGGGGTGAAGAAAGACCGTCCACTTCTCCCACGAAAAGTCGAGGGCCTGCCGAAGTTCGTCGACATTGGTCATTACCCGGAAGCGACGTTGCGCATCCGGGTGGTCGAAGGGACTCGTACCTGTGGGTAGGGTCGCGTGCACCCGCGGCTTCCCGCCCACCGCCAGCTCAAGCACCGCCTCGGCGGCTTCCGCTGGCAAGTGATCGGTGAGCGCGAGTAGCTGGTCTTGCGATGCGGCCTTTACGTCCGCAATCCACTCGGCCGGAATCCCGTACGTCAGCAGATCAGCATCAGCCATGTGTGCCAGCACCAGCTGCGAAGCCTTCTCGTCTTTAGATGCTCGGCCGATCTCCGTGGGGACATACACCGGGACGATGATCTCTTGCACGGTCTCGCGAATAACCACGAGCTGTGCAGCCCCGGTCGTGGGGTGCGTCTCGAGCTTTCGACGCTCGGCCCATTCGTAGGCTTTGTCATGGTGGTCGACGTAGCACAGCAGCAGGCTCGCGTCTGACTTATGCACAATCAGGCGGATATCCCGGCTCACGCGCACAGATCAGAAGTGCTTGTCTCTGGCTCGATCGAGTTTGTGAAAGCTCATGCCCGGATTGGCGGGATTGAGCTGCAGGTCGAACGCCGTGGTCTTGATGAGCTTCTGCTCGTCGCCAGTCAGCCGACCTAAGCTGTCGGTGAACGTATCGGCAATACGGAATTCCATCGATCGCTTCTAGGTAGCGGAACGCATCGCGGCCGCACTCTCGAGGAGTTCCACGAGCTCATCCCTGGTTTTGGCGCGTAGTCGTTCGACGCCAACACGGCTGGCCATCTTCTCTACTCGTAGAGTGGGGGGATATCGGTCCACGATCTCTAGAGCAAGTCCGAGCTTCTCAACGTAGGGCGTGACTTGCCATGGACGAGCTGCACCCTGCACGGTACTGCCGCGGAAGGCAACATGAGTGGTTGGAGTTTGCGCATCGGGCCAGAAAATCACTGCGCCATCAGGAGCTTTTGACGTCCTTCGTTTGCCTTTTACTGCGGCCCATACCCGCTTCTTGATCTCACTCCCCGTACGTTGAAACCCATGGGCCCGTGCAATGCGCTCGGACAAATGTACGAACGTGATGGGACCCAGCCGGTCAATTTGTGATATGCAGTGGGGATGCAGCTTCTCAAGGTAGGACTCTTCATAGAACTCTTCTGCAAACGCCTGCAAGGTTTCGTCAGCCGAAGTACTGACTGATCGGGCAGGGACGGCTGGTGTATCGTTCGCTATCTGGGGAGCAAGCTCCTCGTCAACGCCCGCTTCCTCCGCAAAGTCAGCAGAGCGCTCATCGATCTCTTCGACTACGACGTTCGGCTCATCTGTCGCTGATGAACTCTCCATCCGAAGGGCCTTTGCGTCGCGATCGCTCACCAGCAGCGCCGTTAGCGCATCATGGATGCGCGAGATCGCGGTCTCGGCGTCTAGGAAGAAGTCCGTCGACCAGAGGCGGACCAGCGCCCAGCCCAGCGATGTCAGGACATCATGGCGAACGCGATCGCGATCGCGCGCTGTGGGGGAACTGTGAAAGGTTGCACCATCACATTCGACCCCAGCGAGAAATCTTCCGGGGTAATCCGGATGAACAACTCCAAGATCGATCCTGAACTTGGAAACACCGACTTGTGTTTGGATTGTCCACCCTCGAGCGCGAAGCCGCGTGGCAACGTGTTCCTCAAACGGCGAATCGAACTGGTCGGTCCCACCCGCGAATGAGGCCTCGCGCGCGAGTGCCACGGGACCGCGATTGGCGAAGTCGAGGTAGGCTTTGAGGTCGTGCACCGCCTGCGCCGAGGTGCGGGTAAGGTCGATCATATCGGGGTCGAAACTCGCGAAAACGACAACTTCACGAATCGCCCGCGTCACTGCGACGTTCAGTCGCCGCTCACCGCCCGCGCGGTTTAGCGGGCCGAAGTTCATGGACATGGTTCGGTCACCCGCAACCGTAGGCCCGTATCCAACGCTCAGCATGATCACGTCGCGCTCATGGCCCTGTACAGTCTCGAGGTTGTACACCATGTCAACTTCGTCACCAGAGGAATCCTTGAAGGCGGCTTCCAGTTCTGGGAGACGTCGGCGTTCATCATCAAGCAGGTTGCGGATGAGTCGCTGCTGCTCGGAGTTCATCGTGACAACACCAATCGTCTGCCACTGTCGCGCAGGATCGGTGAGGCGCGTGACTATTTCCGCGACGACGGCCTTTGCCTCCCCGGGATTTGTCCGGCCGCGACCCTTCTGATACGCACCCTCGCATCGCCGGAAGCTGACGGCACTCGTCTGCGTGACGGCGGAAGGGTAGGTAACGAGGTCGCCGCCGTAATACTTGTGGTTCGAGAACGCGATGAGGCTTTCGTGCTTGCTACGATAATGCCCGGTGAGTCGGTGATGATGCATGCCAGTCGCGAGTCCTTCGTCGAGGATACTTTCGAGATCCCCGACGTTCGTGGACGTGGCATCCGCTTCGGACATCTCGTCGGGATCGGCAGATCGCCCAAAGAAGTTGGTTGGCGGCATCTGCTTTGGATCGCCGACGATGATGGCGTTTCTGCCGCGCGCGATCGCGCCGATTGCATCCCACACGGCGATCTGCGATGCCTCGTCAAAGACGACGAGGTCAAACTTCTCCGCCCCGGCGGTGAGGAACTGCGCCACCGAGTGCGGGCTCATGAGAAGGCAGGGCGTGAGGCGCGTCAGCGCCTCGCCCATTTCGCCTACCAATTTACGCACAGGCGCATGCCCGATCCGCCGTTGCACCTCTCGCCGGAGCACACCAAAGCCCGGCGGCACATCCAGCGCCGTCTTCGTTGGAATCACGCCGCTCACACGCGCGCGGATGGTCTCGGCGGCCAGCCTGGCCAGTTCCATGTCGAGCTTCCGGAAGGTATCCAGAAGATGGGTGTGTTCCACGGCGGAGAAGCGCCGGAGTTCCGAGCGTGAATCGATCAGCAACGGTGCGAGCCAGCGCGCGTAGGACACATCGAAGGCGGCGGTAGTCTCCTCGGCGCGGACGAGTCCTGTCTCCAGCCCCGACACCAAGCCCGCTAGGCCACGCGCCATGGCCTGCTCACGCCGCTCCTGCCACTTGCACCAGGCATTGAGGCGTGTCGCGTGATCGATCACTCCTGACGCGATCGTCCGGAGCTGTGCTAGCGGAGCGT